>CAZAPH010000017.1:0-18997 GCA_964487105.1 uncultured Akkermansia sp. | reverse complement strand
TTTTACTTTTTTAACTGCTTTTTTAGCATCTTCAAAATCAGCTTTTTTGCTTGCTTTATCTGCTTTTTTAGCTTCTTCTTTTACTTCTTCGTGTAAACGAGCATGAGATACAACAATACGTTTAGCGTCTTTGCTAAATTCAATTACTTTAAAATCTAATACTTCTTCTACTTTAGCATTTCCACCTTCTGCTTTGTTTAAATGGCGAGCAGGGCAAAATCCTTCAACACCATAAGGTAAACCAATTGTAGCGCCTTTATCATTTAAAGTCATAACTGTTCCTTTATGAACAGAATCAACAGTGAAAATAGTTTCAAATACATCCCAAGGATTTTCTTCTAATTGTTTATGACCTAAAGATAATCTTCTGTTTTCGCCATCAATTTCTAAAACAGCAACATCCATTTTATCACCTACTTTACAAAACTCGCTAGGGTGTTTAATTTTTTTACTCCAGCTTAAATCGCTAATATGAACTAAGCCATCAACGCCTTCTTCTAACTCAATAAATACACCAAAGTTTGTAAAATTACGAACAGTTCCTGTATGTTTACTACCTTTTGAGTATTTATCAACAATCATATTCCAAGGATCAGGCGTTAATTGTTTCATGCCTAAGCTCATTTTACGTTCTTCTCTATCTAACGTTAAAACTATTGCTTCAACATCATCACCAATTTTCACAAATTCTTGAGCACTACGTAAATGTTGGCTCCAACTCATTTCACTTACGTGAACTAAACCTTCAACACCAGCTGCAATTTAAATAAATGAGCCATACTCGTATATTACACCAAATTTACCTTTTACTATATCTCCAAAAATTAAATCTGTTGATAAACATTCCCAAGGATGTTTAGTTAATTGTTTTAAACCTAAGGCAATACGTTTTTTATCATCATCAAATTCTAAGATAACAACTTGTATTTTTTCATCTAACTTAACAATTTCTTCTGGGTGATTGATACGGCCCCAAGATAAATCTGTTATGTGAATTAATCCATCTACACCACCTAAATCAATAAATACACCGTATGAAGTAATATTTTTAACTGTACCTTCTAACACTTGGCCTTTTTCTAATTTAGAAATTATATCACGTTTTTGGGTTTCCATTTCCGCTTCAATTAAAGCTTTATGAGAAACTACTACGTTTTTAAATTCGTTATTAATTTTTACAACTTTAAATTCCATTGTTTTTCCAACGTAAACATCGTAATCTCTAATTGGTTTAACATCAATTTGTGACCCAGGTAAAAACGCTTCAATACCAAAAACATCAACAATTAAACCACCCTTAGTACGACATTTAACATGGCCTTTAACAACCTCTTCACTATTAAGAGCTTCGTTAACTCTATCCCAGCTTTTATTTGCGCGGGCTTTTTTGTGTGATAAGATTAATTGTCCTTGTGCATTTTCTGTACTTTCTACAAATACTTCTACATTATCACCAATTTTTAAATCTGGGTTATATCTAAATTCTGATAAAGCTACAACGCCATCTGATTTATAACCAATATTTACAATAACCTCACGGTTATTTTTTGCTACCACTTTACCTTCTATAATTTGTAAGTCGGTTACTGTGTTTAGCGATTTTCCATACAATTCATCTAATTTTGTTTTTTCATCGTTAGAGTAATTGTCTTGTTTCTTCCCTATCGAATTCCAATCGAAATCCGGATTTCCTACTTGGGCATTATTTGCCATATTTTTAAAAAATTGTATCAGGTATTAAGGCTACCTGAGAGGTTAAACTTATTTAGCCAATTTGCCTTAAAAATTGGGTTACAAATATACTCAATTTTTTACTTTAATTTTAATTTAATTAAACTTTTAACAACTTGATAATGAGTGTTTTAATAAAATTAACAGTTATTAATTTTAAAATTAACAAAAATAAAAAAGGCTGCTTTAATAAGCAGCCTTATAGCTATTAAATTAATCAAATTATTTTTTTAAGTCCACTGGGTAAGTTGTACTTTTTACAGTAATAAATGCGCTATTATCACAATTTAAGCCTGCACCATTTGAAAAATCAACAATGCGAGGTTCTTTTTCAGAATCAACTGTAATAGTTGAAGAACCAGCGATATAAGGATGCCATTCTGAATTTATCGTCATTACAGATAAAGTTGGTGCACTTTGTAATACAATTTTATCTGGCGAACAGTTATAATCTCTAGTCATCATATATAATGGGTCAGTACTCATTTCTATTTTATATACTTCAGTTTGTTTATTAACTTTTCCGTCAATTGTACCACTATATAAAACCATTGCACCTGGAGATGCCGTATATGTATTTTTTGACCATGTTATTGGGCTAGTAGTAAAGTTATTTCCTGCTAATATTAAAGAACTAGTAGAATTAGCTAAAGTTTTATTTAATTTACCTTTCCATGTCATAGAATCTGTAGCGTTTGATAAAGTAAAATCACCTGTAATTTCCCAAGTAAGAGGTGTTACTCTAGCATTATACCCTGCAGATGGTGTAGTATTAATTATTGTAAATGTGTTTACAGAAGATGCTCCGTTTACACGGATTTTAACTCCATTTACCATGTAATTTGTTAATGTAACAGTAGCCTTGTAACCAGGATTACGATAAGCTTTTGAGTTTGTAGGCGAAGATGTATAATCTATTTTAACTTCACCTGATCTTGTTTTACCATCAATACAAGTTACTGTACCATTATATCCAATTGCGTAAAAAGCACCTGGAGCATTAGTATATGTAATAGAGCCAGAACTACCTGCATTTGCAAATAATTTACTTGAATTTGTATAACCATCACCCAAATATGCAGCTATATCTTCTAGTTCAGTGATAACTGAATTAGCATAAGCAGCATCGATTGTAGATTCGAACTTAGTATCTGCTGTAGGTTCTGGACTTGTATTCTTTTTTCCACAGCTAGCAAACATAATTGCCAAAGCAGCAACAACAGAAACACCTAAATTAATTTTTTTCATATTCTTTAATATTATTGAAATAATTTGTTGCAATTTAGCACAAATATTTTAATTGGCAAAATTTGTTAAAAAAATGCTACTTTTTCCAAATTGTAAAATAAATTTAGGCTTAAATATTGTAAAAAAGCTTCCAAATGGTTACCATTTAATTGAAACTGTATTTTACCCCATTGATTGGTGCGATATATTAGAGATAACAGAATCAACAAACTTAAAACAACCATTTAGACTAAAACAAACAGGTTTAAGCATAAATGGAAATTCAGAAGATAACATTCTTTATAAAACATATTTATTAATTAAAGAACTAAAAAAATTACCAAATTTAACTGTTCATCTGCATAAAATAATACCAATGGGGGCAGGTTTAGGCGGAGGAAGCTCAAATGCGGCATTTTTTATTAATTACTTAAATAATGTATACCAATTAAATTTAACTGAAATTGAATTAAATAATATTACATCAAAATTAGGTGCAGATTGTGCATTTTTTTTAAAAAATAAGCCTGTTTTTGCTAAAGGAATTGGCAATTTACTTAAACCAATTACTATTAATTTAAATCAATATTACATTGTGTTAATTTACCCCAATATACATAGTGATACTAAAATTGCATATAGTAAAGTAACACCAATACAACCAATAGATGATTTAAAACAAAACATTGAAACTTTAAATTTAAATCAGTGGAAAAATACAATTTCAAATTCTTTTGAAGAATCTATTTATAGTAATTACCCAAAAATTAAAGAACTAAAAGATTATTTATATGAAAAACAAGCAATTTACGCATCATTAAGCGGCAGTGGTAGTACTGTGTTTGGAATATTTGACCATTTACCTAGTTTAACTTTACCAACAAATTATTTAATTCATATTCAATTACCAAATGGGTAAAAATTCTTTAGCATATTGGATTTGCCAGTTGGTTGGTTGGGTAAGCTTTGTATTAGTATTAATATTTGTTTTTTCTGCTGATAGGACAATTACTCATTATGAGTATTATATTTTTGCATCAAGCATTTTTATTGGAATTGGTATTACGCACTTATACCGTTATTTAGTTTTACGGTATGATGTTCCTCGTAAATCTATTTTAACTCAAATTATAATTATTATTTTTTTTAGTTTACAAAAAGCAAATGTTTTTTTCTTAATCACAAGATTTTTATCTATTTTACTTATAAAAACCTATGTAACGCCTGGCTACAAAGAAATTTTAACTAATTTAATTAGTTTATGGAGTGTTTTTTTAATTTGGAATTTAATTTATTTTAGTTTTAAATATTTTCAAAGCTATAAACAAAGTGAAATTAATGCTCTAAGATATCTTGCAAGTAGTAAAGAGTTTGAATTAAGTAATTTAAAATCTCAATTAAACCCTCATTTTATGTTTAACAGCATGAATAGTATTAGAGCATTAGTTGATATTGAACCTGCAAAGGCAAAAGAAGCTGTAACAAAATTAAGTAGCATACTAAGAACAACTTTGCAAATGAATAAAGCAAAAGAAATTTCTTTAATAAATGAAATTGAACTTGTTAAAGATTATTTAAGTCTTGAAAAAATTAGATACGAAGACCGTTTAATTTTTGAAACAAAAATTGCTGATAACGTTTTAAATATAAAAATACCTCCTTTTATTATCCAATCTCAAGTAGAAAATGCTATAAAACATGGCGTATCTGTTTTACCAGGAAATTGTAAAATAATAATTGAAGCTTTTAAATTAGGTTCATTTTTAAAAATTAAAGTAAGTAATACAGGTAAACTAAATAACAAAGCACCCGAAAGTGGTGTAGGATTTATAAACAGTAAACAACGCTTAGAAATTTTATATGGTATTGATGGTACCATTTTTATTTCAGAGTTAAATAATTTGGTAGTTGTAGATATTAATATACCTTTACCATAATTTTTTTATATGAAAGCAATAATTGTAGATGATGAACGCTTAGCGAGGTTAGAGTTAAGGAATTTACTATCCGCATATAAAGATATTGAAATAATAGCTGAATGTGCAGAAAGTGTAGATGCTCTAGAAAAAATAAATCAATTAAAACCTGATGTTATTTTTTGTGATATTCAAATGCCCGGCAAAACAGGTTTAGAACTTGTTGAAGAAATATCAGGTATGATTGATGTTGTTTTTGTAACAGCCTATGATGATCATGCCATTAAAGCATTTGAATTAAATGCTTTTGATTATTTACTTAAACCTGTTAATCCAGAAAGATTAGCTGAAACTGTTAAAAAACTTTCAGTAAAAGATACAACCTCTAAACTAGAAAATAACACTCCACTTTCTACTAAAGACCATATTTTTATTAAAGACGGCGACAAATGTTGGTTGGTTAAACTAGAAGACATAAGATTATTTGAAAGTGAAGGAAATTATGTTCGAGTTTATTTTGAAAATTTTAAACCTTTAATTTTAAGAAGTTTAAATAGTTTAGAAAGTAGGTTAAACGAAAAAGAATTTTTTAGAGTTAGCCGTAAACACATAATTAATTTAAATTATGTTGCATCTATTGAAAACTGGATAAACGGTGGTTTAAATTTACGAATGAAAGACGGAAAAGAAATTGAAGTAAGCCGTAGGCAAGCCACTAAACTTAAAGATTTAATGAGCCTTTAACAATAAAATAACATTTTATTCGTTACTTTTATAATCATTTGAAACCAAAATTAATTGCATATTTTTTATTAATTTTTAATTACAATTTTGCCCAATATGGCGGAAATTATGCTTTTAAGTTTTTAGATATTCCTATGACTTCAAGAGCTGCTGCAAATGGTGGAACAAATATGGGTTTATGGAATACTGATATTCATTCATTACATAGCAACCCTGCTCTTTTAAATAAATACATGACTAAACAAATTGCACTTAATTACTGCAATTACGTTAGCGATTTAAATTTTGGGTATGGCGCTTACGCCTACTCTTTTAAACAAAAAGGTGTACTTGCGGCAAGTATTCAGTTTTATGATTATGGGACTTTTAACGGTTATGATGAATTTGGGAATAAAACCAATAATTTTAAGGCTAATGATTACAGTTTAAATTTAAGTTATGCCAAACCTTTTAAAGATAGTAGTTTTAATATAGGTGCAACTTTAAAAACATTAATTTCAACTTATGATGTTTACCAAAGCTATGGCAATGCTTTAGATTTTGGAATACTTTACCGTAAAAATAATTTTAATGTAAGTGTTTTAGCGAAAAATTTTGGTTTTGTATATAAAACATATACCAATACAAGTGTAAATGATAAATTACCTACTAACTTACAATTAGGCTTAAGCTATAAATTACCTAAAGCGCCCTTTAGACCATTTGTAACTTTTGATTATTTAAATAAAAAAAGTTTAAAATATATTAGTCCTATTGATACATCAGGTAAAACAAATGTATTAGTTACCGATTCAAGAAAATTAGACTCTACAGGTTTTCAAAAATTTGCTGTACGGTTTAACAGTAACTTTGATGGTTTTATGCGCCACACTATTATTGGTACAGAAATAGTTTTTACAAAAAATTTTAATTTACAAATTGCTTACAATTACCGTAGGCAAAAAGAAATGACTTTACCTGAGCGTAGAGGAGTAAACGGCTTAAGTTTTGGATTTAATTTAAACTTTAAACGTTTTGCTTTTGCTTATTCTTATAGTAAAATGGCTTTCCCGGGTAATGCAAGTATTTTTAGTTTAACTATAAAACATTAAACCCAGATTATGTATTAATAAAAAAAGCAAACTTGTTCAGTTTGCTTTTTTATTTAAAAATTAAATTTTTATCCTTTTGCTTTTTTAGGGGCTAAAACCATTAGCATTTTTTTACCTTCTAAAACTGGTAACTGTTCAGCTTTTCCATATTCTTCGAGCTCACTAGCAAAACGTAAAAGTAAAATTTCACCTTGTTCTTTAAAAACAATTTCTCTACCTCTAAAAAACACAAATGCTTTTACTTTACAACCTTCTTGTAAAAATTTCATGGCATGATTTTTTTTAAAGTTAAAATCATGATCATCTGTATGTGGGCCAAAACGTATATCCTTTATTACAACTTTACTTGCTTTAGATTTTACTTCTTTTGCTTTTTTCTTTTGTTCGTATAAAAACTTACCATAATCAATAATTTTACAAACCGGTGGGTCAACATTAGGGGCAATTTCCACTAAATCTAAACCTTGTTCACGTGCCATTTCTAAAGCTTTTGCTACAGAAAATACACCTGGTTCAATTCCATCTCCAACAACACGTACTTGTTTAGCGAAAATACGCTCATTAATTCTGTGTTGCTCTTCTTTAACTCCAGGTCTTCTAAACCCTTCTTTTAAGCCTTTAGGTCTTTTAAATACCGGTTTTTCTTCTCCAGGTTTTACTGGACCCGTATTAGTGTTTGTTGATGTGTTGTTTGGCCTTGGTGCGCCAAATGGTTTTTTAAATTGATTGATGGTAACCTCCGTTTTTATGTTAATATTTAGTTATTTTTAAAATCGTTTTGTATGATTTCATTTACAAATTTAATAAATTCATCAATACCAAATACACCTACATCACCTTTTCCATGTTGCCTTACTGCAACTTTATTTTCGGCTTCTTCTTTTTCCCCAACCACAAGCATTAATGGTACTTTTTTCACCTCATTATCTCTTATTTTTTTTCCAATTTTTTCATTTCGTTCATCTACAAACCCTCTAATATCAACTTGTGCTAATTCTTCTTTAATTCGATTAGCATAATCATTATATTTTTCGCTAATTGGAAGTATTGCGAATTGATCTGGTGTTAACCATAACGGGAAATTACCTCCACAATGTTCAATTAATACGGCAATAAAGCGTTCTAAACTTCCAAATGGCGCACGATGTATCATAACTGGCCTGTGTTTTTGATTATCACTACCTGTGTATTCTAATTGAAAACGCTCTGGTAAATTATAATCTACTTGTATAGTTCCTAATTGCCATTTCCTTCCAAGTGCATCTTTAACCATAAAGTCTAATTTTGGTCCGTAAAATGCTGCTTCACCTAATTCTGTAACCGTTTTTAAACCTTTTTCTTTAGCACTTTCAATAATTGCATTTTCTGCAATTTGCCAATTTTCATCGGTACCAATATATTTAGTTTTATTTTCAGGGTCGCGTAAACTTATTTGTGCAGTATATTCAGTAAAACCAAGCGCTTTAAATACATATAACACTAAATCTATAACTTTACAAAACTCTTCTTTTACTTGATCTGGCCTACAAAATAAATGTGCATCATCTTGCGTAAAGCCACGCACACGTGTTAATCCATGTAACTCTCCATGTTGTTCGTATCTATAAACTGTACCAAATTCCGCTAATCTTACGGGTAAGTCTTTATACGATTTAGGTGAAGCTTTATATATTTCGCAGTGGTGTGGGCAATTCATTGGTTTTAAATAAAACTCTTCGCCCTCGTGTGGTGTTTTTATTGGTTGAAAAGAATCTGCCCCATATTTTTCATAATGGCCACTACATACATAAAGTTCTTTTTGCGCAATATGTGGTGTAACTACAGGTAAATAGCCTGCTTTTTGTTGAGCTTTGCGCATAAATTGCTCTAACTTATCACGAAGGGCAGCTCCTTTAGGTAACCATAAAGGTAAACCCATACCTACTTTTTCGCTAAAGGTAAACAGTTCAAGTTCTTTTCCAAGTTTACGGTGATCTCGTTTTTTAGCTTCTTCTAATAATACTAAATAATCTTTTAACTCTTTATCTTTTGGAAATGATATGCCATAAATGCGGGTTAATTGTTTGTTTTTTTCATCACCTCGCCAATAAGCTCCTGCAACTCTTAATAATTTAACTGCTTTAATATGCCCAGTGTTAGGAATATGAGGCCCTCTACATAAATCAGTAAAATTACCTTGTGTGTAAAATGTTATGCTCCCATCTTGTAAACCATCAATTAACTCAAGTTTGTATGGGTCATTTTTTTCTTTAAAATAATTTATGGCATCAACTTTACTAACTTCTTTACGTACATAATTGCTTTTAGCAGCTGCTAACTCCATCATTTTCTTTTCTACAGCTTCAACTTCATCAATTGAAAATGTTTTATCACCAAAATCTATATCATAATAAAAGCCATTTTCAACTGGCGGGCCAATTGCAAATTTACTTCCTGGGTATAAAGTTTCTATGGCTTCTGCCATTAAATGTGCTGTGCTGTGCCAAAATGTTTCTTTGCCTTCATTATCATTCCATGTTAATAACTGTAACGTAGCATCAGTAGTAATGGGACGAGAAGAATCCCAAACTTGACCATTAATTTTTGCTGCTAATACATTTCTTGCTAAACCTTCGCTAATACTTAAAGCGATTTGGTGTGATGTGGTTCCTTCTTCAAATTCTCTAATAGAACCATCGGGTAAAGTAATTTTTATCATAATGTTTGTCCTACTTACAACGTAGGGTATTTTTAGGAGTACGAATTTACAAAAATTATTGAAACACAAAAACAAATTTCAAAATACTATATTTAAAAATTAATTGGTGATTGAATTTAATAAATCTAAATTTGCCTAAATGGATGTAATTGAAACACTTGAATTAACTGCAAAATTACTTGATTTACACGATGGAAATGTTTTTAAAATTAAAGCGTTTTCGAATGCAGCTTATAAACTAGATAAGTTAAGGTATAATTTTGAAGGAAAAACCGAAGATGATATTAATAAAATTGAAGGTATAGGTAAAAGCATAGCAAAAACTATTATTGAAATTATAAAAACAGGTGTAAATTCTGAACTACAAGAGCTAATTAATAAAACACCAATAGGCGTAATTGAAATGCTCAGTATTAAAGGTTTAGGTCCTAAAAAAGTGAAATTACTATGGCAACAATTAGAAATTGAGAGTGTTGGCGAGTTACTTTATGCCTGTAACGAAAACAGATTAATAACCGTAAAAGGGTTTGGTGAAAAAACACAAACTGCAGTAAAGCAAGCTATAGAGTTTAAATTAGCCAACTCTAATAAATTTCATTTTGCAACACTCGAAAGTGTAATTACAAACTTAATTGAAACTATATCAACACAGCAACCTGATTTACAAATACAATGTGTTGGTGAATTTGCCCGTAAGTGTGAAATTATTACAAAAGTTGAACTATTGATTGATGCTGATTTAAAAACAGATTATAAAGCAATAGAAAAATTATGTCCACTGCCTATTACTTACATTAAATGTAACCCTGATGAATTTTATCACGAATTAGTTAAACTAACTAGTACCGAAAAACATTTAAATAAAATTAATTTTAACAACATAAACACAAAACAATTTTAAAGAGAAGAAGAAGTTTAAGAAGCGTTAAACATACACTATATTGAACCTGAATTAAGAGAAGGTAATAACGAAGTTGAACTTGCTCAACAAAATATATTACCAATATTAATTGAATATGAAGATTTAAAAGGAACATTACACAACCATACAACTTATAGTGATGGAGTACATACCTTAAAACAAATGGCAGATTTTTGTATTGAACAAGGGTTTACCTATTTTGGTGTTTGTGATCATTCTAAATCAGCATTTTACGCCAATGGATTAAGTATTGAAAAAGTATTACAACAACATAAAGAAATTGAAGAACTTAATAAAACATATACTAATTTTAAAATTTTTAAAGGTATTGAAAGTGATATTTTAGGGGATGGAAGTTTAGACTATCCCGAAGAAATTTTAAAACAATTTGATTTTATTGTAGCCTCCATTCATTCTAATTTAAAAATGAATGAAAATCAAGCTACAGAAAGATTAATTAAAGCTATTGAAAATCCTTACACTACAATTTTAGGACATCCAACTGGAAGACTTTTACTAAGCAGACCAGGTTATCCCATTAATCATAAAAAAATAATAGATGCTTGTTCAGCAAATAATGTATGTATAGAACTAAATGCACACCCCTATCGCTTAGATATTGATTGGCGATGGATACCCTACTGTTTAAATAAAAATGTATTAATTTCAATTAACCCAGATGCACATCATACCCAAGGACTGTTAGATATGAAATACGGAATTTACACTGCCCGTAAAGGCATGCTTACTGCAGATTTTTGTTTAAACACAAAATCACTTAAAGCTATTGAGTTGTATTTTACTGCTAAACAAAAATAATATATGCCAATACTAAATTCTATAGCCAGCTGGATAATGAAAAAAAGAATTCATCAAATTGAGTTGTTTATTAAATACCCAATTGATGTTCAAGAAGAATGGCTTACAAAATTAGTATTTGAAGCAGCTAAAACTGAATATGGATTAAAACATAATTTTAATAAAATAAAAAATTATAATCAGTTTAAAGAACATATACCATTAAATGATTACGAAAGTTTAAAACATTTAATTAATAGAACGCGCCAAGGCGAACAAAATATATTATGGCATAGTGAAATTAAATGGTTTGCCAAAAGTAGTGGCACCACTGATAAAAGTAAGTACATCCCTGTAAGCAATGAAAGCCTAGATGGATGCCATTATAATGCAGGTAGAGATATGATTGCATTACACTGTAATAATCATGAAGATACATTGTTATTTACAGGAAAAAATTTAGCGTTAGGAGGTAGTTTTAAAGAATTTAATTTTAATAATCATACTTCCTATTTTGGAGACGTTAGTGCTATTATTATTCAAAATTTACCAATGTGGGCTGATTTTTTTAGAGCGCCAAATGTTGATATAGCTTTAATGGATGAGTGGGAAACTAAACTAGAAAAAATGGCTTTAAGTTTAAAAGATGAAAATGTTGTTAGTTTAGCAGGAGTACCAAGTTGGATGTTAGTTTTATTAAAAAAAATACTAGACTTAAAAAATGTAAACAACATTAAAGAAATTTGGCCAAACCTTGAAGTGTATTTTCATGGAGGGGTAAATTTTAACCCTTACAAACAACAATTTGAACAATTACTAAATTTACCCAAGCTAAGTTATATGCAATTGTATAGCGCTAGTGAAGGTTTTTTTGGAATACAAGATCAAACTTTAAGCGATGAAATGTTGTTAATGTTAGATTATGGGATTTTTTATGAATTTATAGAAGTTAATTTAAACTCAAACAATTCTATTAATTATAAAACAATTACATTGGGAGATGTAAAAAAAGATTGCGATTACGAAGTTATTATAACAACCAATGCGGGTTTATGGCGTTACCAATTAGGAGATGTAATTCGGTTTACAAGTACAAACCCTTACAGGTTTAAAATAAGTGGAAGAACTAAACAATATTTAAATGTTTTTGGCGAAGAAATAATGGTGCATAATACCGATAAAGCCATACAAATTGCCTGTGAAAAAACTAAAGCCACAATAGTTGATTACACTGTAGCTCCTGTTTTTATGAATGAAAGTAGTGGTGCTCATGAGTGGTTAATAGAGTTTGAAAAAATGCCAAATAATTTTGAATTTTTTAAAAAAGTTTTAGACTCTGAATTAAAAAATCAAAATAGTGATTATGAAGCTAAACGTTATAACAATTACGTTTTGCATGAACCAATTATAAAACAAGTTCCTAATAAAACTTTTTATTTTTGGTTAAAAAATAACAATAAACTTGGTGGGCAATATAAAGTTCCTCGTTTATCAAATAATAGAATTTTATTGGAAGAAATTTTAGCTATGGTAAACTCTTGAAAAAATTATTTTTCCGTTTTTAATTTCTAAAACCTCTCCAACCATTAAATCAGCTTCATTTGGTACTTTTCTTAAATATTCAATAAATACAATTTCATTATTGCAAACTATGTTTTTACTTTCGTAATGTAATTGTGGTAATCTATCAAATGCGCCCTGCCACCAATTTTTTAATTCATCGTGGCCACAAATTAAACCGTTTGTTTGTGGTTTTAAAACTTTTAATTTAGGACTGTAATGTTTTGCATTTACATCATATAAACTCAATAATGCATTTATATTTTTTGTATTAAACGCCTCTAACCAATTTTTTGCAATCTGTATTGTTTCCATATTTTAATTTATTTCCCATTCTTTCCAATCCATTTCTTCGCCATTTAATATTTTTAAATAACTAATGTATCTTTCTTCATTAATTTCATTGTCTTTAACCGCTTTTGTAATTCCACATCCTGGCTCGGATTGATGCAAACAGTTGTTAAACTTACACAAATTCATACGCGCTCTAATCTCAGGAAAATAATGTCCAATTTCTTCCTTTTTCATTTCAACTAAGCCTAATTCTTTTACACCAGGGCTATCAATTATATATCCTCCAAAAGACAAAGGATGTAGTTCTGCAAATGTTGTAGTGTGCGTTCCTTTTAAATGTGCTAAGCTAATTTCGCCAGTTTTTAAATTTAAACTTGGCTCAATTCTATTAATTAAAGTTGATTTACCAACTCCAGAATGGCCTGCAAGTAAAGTGGTTTTATTAGTAAGTAATTTTTTAATTTCAATTAATGATTCTTCATCATTAAAATTAGTTGAAACACATTTGTATCCAATTTTAGTATATAAATTAATTATTTGATTTTGATAGTTTAACAAATCATCATCAAGTAAATCCACCTTATTAAACACCAACACAATTGGTATTTGATAAGCTTCGGCAGTAATTAAAAACCTATCTATAAATCCTAAACTTGTACGAGGTGCTACCATTGTACATACTAACATTGTTAAATCTAAATTACTTGCTAAAATATGTGCTTGTTTACTTAGGTTTAAAGATTTTCGAATAATATAATTTTTTCGGGGTAAAATTGTTTCTATTATAGGTGAATCTGAATTTGTATTTACTTCAACTAAATCTCCTACAGCAATAGGGTTTGTTGTTTTTCGATCTTCTTTTACCTTTTAATTTGCATAAAAAATTTTGTGTATCTATTTTAACAATATAATTACTACCAGTAGATTTTATTACAACACCTTTTTGCAACATTTTGCCAAAGTTAACATTTTAAATATTTGCTAACAATTAACGTTTGTTATAACATTAAAATCTTAAATTTAGCGCGATTTAATTTAACACAAATAATTATGAAAGAAGTATATATCGTATCAGCCGTACGTACAGCAATGGGTTCGTTTGGTGGAACATTAGCAGGTATTAGCGCAACTAAATTAGGTGCCGAAGCAATAAAAGGAGCATTAGCAAAAATAAATTTAGATGGCAAATTAGTTCAAGAAGTTTACATGGGTAGCGTTTTACAAGCTAACCTTGGGCAAGCTCCTGCTCGCCAGGCTGCAAAATTTGCAGGTTTACCTGATAGTGTAAATTGTACAACTGTAAATAAAGTATGTGCAAGTGGTATGAAATCTATAGCGCTTGCTGCTCAGAGTATTATTTTAGGTGATAACGATATTGTTATTGCTGGAGGTATGGAAAATATGAGTTCTGCTCCTTTTTATAGTGATAGCACAAGATGGGGTGCAAAATACGGAAACTCTCAATTAATTGATGGTTTAGCAAAAGATGGCTTAACTGATGTTTATGGCAATGTGCCAATGGGTAATTGTGCTGAATTGTGCGCAAGTGAACTTAAATTTAGTAGAGAAGACCAAGATAATTTTGCAATTGAATCTTACAAGAGAAGCGCAGCTGCTTGGAGTGCCGGAAAATTTAAAGATGAGGTTATAGGTATTACAGTGAAAACTAAAAAAGGCGATGGTATTTTTGCTGAAGACGAAGAATATAAAAATGTAAATTTTGAAAAAATACCAACTTTAAAACCAGTATTTCAAAAAGATGGTACTGTAACTGCTGCAAATGCTAGTACCATGAATGATGGTGCTGCTGCATTAGTATTAATGAGTAAAGAAAAAGCTGAAAGTTTAGGTATTAAACCAATTGCAAAAATTAAAAGTTATGCCGATGCTGAACAAGCACCTGAATGGTTTACCACTACACCAAGTTTAGCTGTACCAAAAGCTGTTGAAAAAGCTGGTTTAAAAATGAATGATATCAATTATTTTGAATTAAATGAAGCGTTTAGTGTTGTTGGTTTAGCTAATATTAAATTAATGAACTTAAACCCTCAAAAAGTAAATGTTAATGGCGGTGCTGTTTCGTTAGGACACCCGTTAGGAGCAAGTGGGGCACGTGTTATTGTAACATTAATTAATGTATTAAAACAAAACAATGCAAAATATGGAGCTGCTGGTATTTGCAATGGTGGCGGTGGCGCAAGTGCTTTGGTAATTGAAAATGTATAATAAAGTTTATAATTAATTTAAAAAAAGCTGTCAAATTTTATGACAGCTTTTTTTATAATTTTTTTAAATTAAGAGTTGTATTTGAAAAATACTTAATTGTTTTTTTGAATTATAACTTTTTTTAGAATTACACTACCTTTATTAAGATAACATTTTACATAATAAAAGCCATTATTTAAACTACTAATATTAATTGTGTTTGTATTACTTAATAAAGCTATTTTTTCATCACAAGTATAAATTTCTGTTTTAACAATGGTTGTACTTGTATTTTTAGTTTTAATAAACAAAAAATCGTTTACAGGATTTGGATAAAATTCAATTAAATTGTTATTTGTGAAATTTTTAATTGAAGTTGTAGGGCATTGAGATAATTTGTTAACATAATCCCACATTACATTATCAAAATCTGAAACCGCTAAACTACTAGTCCCCGAATGATTGCCTTGCCTAACCAAAACTAAACTCTGACTAGGAACAACATAAATTTTTTGATCGTTTTTACCTAATGCACAAAAAGCATCATTTGGTGCGTTTGGAACTAAACTTCCAGGTATATCTGAATTTAATCCTGGAACTCTAAAAGACGTTTTACCGCACAACCACCATAAATAGCCATAAGACAAATTAAATGATTGAGAAGTATTAGTCATTGCATTAAAATAATTACTACTTTTTAAAATAGTATCATTAGCCCAAATTCCTTTATTTAAGTTTAATAAGCCAAACCTAGCCATGTCTCGTGCTTTACTATAATATATACTATTAAACCAAAAGCCACTCATGCCTGTTTTTGATTCTACCCACAAATCTGTTACTTGATTATAACTTAATCCACTTACTTTGTTTAATACAGCTTGTAATTGCCTATAAGCCCCAGAATGATAAAACCAATTTGTGTTTGCATTAATTGAATAAGTTAAACATGTTTTGGACGAATCTTCATTAGTACAGGGCAAAGGCATTGCAGGGTCAAGCCCAGATGTCATCTGTAATAAATCTGAAATTTTTATTAAATTTTCTTTTAGAAGAGGGGCACTTGTCCAATTATTCCACAGATAATCAGAAACTTTATTATTTAAATTCACCAACCCTTTATCAGCAGCAATGCCAATCATAAAACCTGTTAAGCTTTTACCTGCAGATGCCCAATACCAAGTAGAATCAATTGTAAAAGTTCCAAAATATTTTTCTAAAACAATTTTACCATTACGTAATAAAATAAATGATTTTGAATTTTTTGCTTGTAAATAATTATATAATGAATCAATCCTTTCGCTACAATAATTAAATCTATTAGGGCTTAAAGTATCCCAAGTTGTGCTATTAAGCGGAGGGAAATAAAGAGATTGTGAGTTGATTTTAAAAGCAATAATTAATAATAATACGATAAAACTATTTTTCATTTTAATTAGACTTTTAAAATTTAAAAAGGTTTAATCTCAAATAAAAAGTAAAATTTTTATTTGAGATTTAAATAATTAATAAATTATTTTTTAGTTAAGCCTTTAAAAACATCTTCCATTTTTACTTCCAACTTATTTAATGCTAGCACGGTTAATTTGTTGGTTACTGCAAAATCAAAAATAAGTTTTCTAATATCATCATTACTATTTGAGCTTAATACCCAAATTTTATCCCCGTTTAATTTAACTTCAGTAACAGTAGGTATTTTTAATAATAAATTTGCTTCAACATTTGAGTCAAATTCAACTAAAATAGTTTGTAAAATAGTTGATTTTTGTAATTGTTGAAGTTTATCGTCAGCAACAATTTGTCCTTGATTAATTATAATTACTCTATCGCAAATAGCTTCTACTTCTTGCATAATATGAGTACTAAGCATTACTGTTTTTTCTTTTCCTAAATTTTTAATTAAAGTTCTTATATCTTCTAATTGATTTGGATCTAAACCTGTTGTGGGTTCATCCATAATTAAAACTTTAGGGTTGTGAATCATAGCTTGTGCTAAGCCAACACGTTGCCTATAGCCTTTACTTAAAGCTCCAATTTTTTTATTTTGTTCAATTTGTAACCCTGTTAAATCAATCATTTCTTTAACACGCTTATCACTATTTTTTACTTTATAAATCCCACCCACAAAATTTAAAAACTCTTTCACATACATATCTAAATATAAAGGGTTATGCTCTGGTAAATAACCAATAGTATTTCTAACATTTAAAGTATCGTTTGTAACATCAAAACCACATACTTTTGCTTCGCCACTAGTTTGCGGAATATAACAAGTTAAAATTTTCATCATAGTGCTTTTTCCTGCACCGTTAGGTCCTAAAAATCCAACAATTCCTTTATCTAATATTTCAAAAGAAACATTATTTAAGGCTTTTTGTTTTCCATATATTTTAGAAATGTTTTTTACTTGGATTGACATAATATTAAACTTAAAACTATTTAATTTTCTGTTCTGTTTTAAAATTCTAAATCTAATGTTATTAACTCTTTGTTTCTTAAAACTTCTATTTTAGTTTTATCTCCTTTTTTAAATTCAGATAATGCTTTCATATAACCTTGAACATCTTTAACTTCATGTTCACCTAATTTAATAATTACATCACCTTTAATTAACCCAGCATTAAATGCAGGTTTGTTATTTGTAACGCCATCAATGCGCATTCCTGTATCTTCATAAGAATAATCAGGCATTACACCAAGTGTTACTTTAAAACTTTTTTTACCCATATCTGGATTTCTAGTTTTTAAGAAATCAAATTTTTCTATGTTTAAACTTGCGTTAACTAATTGTGTTATGAAATTTAAAACCATTAACTCGCCTTTATAATTAATTTTTTCTTCATCATCACTAGGTTTATGATAATCGCTATGTTGACCAGTAAAAAAATGAATTACAGGTATATCTTTTAAATAAAAAGACGTTTGGTCACTTGGTCCAATTCCGCTACTATCTTTTACTAAGTGCATTTCAGATTTTATATTATCTAACAACATATTCCATTTAGAAGATGTACCAATACCATAAACCATTAATTTTTTAGTTGAATCATTTAAACGACCAATCATATCAAGATTAATCATATAATTAATTGTTTTTAAATCAATGTGGCTTTGTTCACAAAACTTTTTAGAACCAAGTAATCCTAATTCTTCGCCACTAAAACCTATAAATAAAAAATTATATTTTTCTTTAATATTATTGGTTGCATAATAATTAGCAAGTTCTAAAATTCCTGCAGTTCCGCTTGCATTATCATCAGCACCATTATGAATTTTACCCTCTGGATTTGCATCTAAACTGTTGTGATCGTGACCTAAGCCTAAATGATCGTAATGTGCGCCAATTACAATAGTTAAAGGAGCATTGTTATTTAAAAAACCTGCAACATTTTAAGCCGTTTTTGTTTCTATGCCAATAGTTGAAGTATCATGTGGGTTTGGATTTTTTTTAAAATTAAATGGTAATAAATAATTTTTATCTAATGGCACAAGTTTAATTTTTTTAAAATAATCGGCGATATAATTTGCGGCAAGTAATTCCTCTTTACTTGCAGTACCCCTACCCTTTAATTTATCAGATGCTAAAAACTGAATATGTGTTTTTAAATTTTTTTCATTTATTTGTGCGTTTAAACTAAATGCGGCAATTATAAAGCCACAAATTAATAGTTGTATTTTTCTTTCCATAATTTTTTTAAATAATTTCTAAGTTCATTTTCTTTAACATTATTGTTAGGTTCTTATAATGTAGTATTTGTAATTGTATCCGGTAAAAATTCTAAATTAATAAAATTGTTGTCAAAATTATGTGCAT
>CAZAPH010000016.1:37167-39371 GCA_964487105.1 uncultured Akkermansia sp. | reverse complement strand
GTGATATACACCGTCATACATTCCAAATATTGCACTTAAACCCATAACGATATGAAAATGCGCAATTACAAAATAAGTATCATGTACATTAATATCTAATGTAGCATCAGCTAAGATAATACCTGTTACACCTCCTGTAATAAATGAACTTACTAAACCAATACTAAACATCATTGCGGTAGTATATTGAATGTTGCCTTTCCATAAAGTTTTAATATATTTAAACGCTTTTACTGTCGAAGTAATTTCTATATATAAATTTGTAAAAACTAACACTGATCCTAAAAACGGACTCATTCCGGTAACAAACATATGGTGAGCCCACACAATAAATGATAAAAATGCAATAGCTAACATAGAGCCAATCATTGCACGATATCCAAAAATTGGTTTACGTGAATTTGTAGATATAATTTCTGAAGTTATACCAAAAGCTGGGATAATTACAATGTAAACTTCAGGGTGGCCCAAGAACCAAAATAAATGCTCAAATAAAATTGGACTTCCGCCAACATTATCTAATGGACGGCCTCCAATATAAATATCTGACAAGTAAAATGAAGTGCCAAAACTTCTGTCCATTATTAATAATACAACGCATGAAACTAATACAGGAAAAGATAACACCCCAATAATTGCAGTAATTAAAAATGCCCAAACAGTTAAAGGAAGTCTAGTCATGCTCATACCTTTAGTTCTTAAATTAATAATTGTAACAATGTAATTTAAGCTTCCTAATAAAGAAGAAACAACAAATAATGTCATTGAGATTAACCACATGGTCATTCCAAGTTTTGATCCATTAATTGCTTCAGGTACCGCAGATAAAGGAGGGTAAATTGTCCAACCGGCATTAGCAGGACCATCATCAATAAAACAAGATGCTAACATAATAACACTTGAGATAAAGAAGAACCAGTAGGATAGCATATTTAAAAAACCAGATGCCATATCTCGTGCTCCGATTTGGTATGGAATTAATAGATTAGAAAACGTTCCACTTAATCCACCAGTTAATACAAAAAACACCATTATTGTACCGTGAATTGTAACTAAGGCTAAGTACATATCTGGGCTTAAAATCCCGTCTTTAGCCCACTTATCTCCTAACAAGGCATTAATAAATGCAAATTTTTCTCCAGGCCATGCTAATTGCATACGAAAAATAACACTCATTGTCATAGCAACAACAGCCATAATAACTGCAGTTATTAAAAACTGACGAGAGATCATTTTATGATCCATTGAGAAAATATATTTACTCACGAAACTTTCTTCGTGGTCATCATGATCATGCACATGACTATGGTGTGCTAAGTGATCTTTTTCTAGTTCTGAGTGAGTTACGCTAGCCATTTTTTTTAATTTAAATTAATATATTATTTACTTGCAACTGTTTTAAAAGACTTTTGTTTTGCTAACCATACTTTATAATCAGCAGGAGTTTCAACTATAACATTCATTTGCATGTTGTAATGCGATACTCCACATATTTTATTACATAACAAAAAGTAATCAAATTCAACCGGTTCTTTATTTTCTTCAGCACGTTTTGCGTTAATTCCTTCCATTAGTTGAATAACGTATGGGTCTTTACGCATTTCTTTAGTAGTTTTAGTTGGAATAAATTTAAAAGAAGTAACCATACCAGGCACACAATTCATTTGCATTCTAAAATGTGGCATATAAGCACTATGAATTACATCGCGGCTTCTCATTTTAAATTCAATTTCTTTACCAATTGGAATATGAATTTCGTTTTTAACAATAATATCATCGTATCCGTTTGCGTCTAAAGTATCCATCCCAACAGAATTACTTCCGCTTATTTGACGATAATCAGTTTCTCCTAATTTTCCATCTTTACCAGCGAAACGAGCTGTCCAATCAAATTGTTTAGCATACAATTCAATGGTTACTTTATTTTTAGGATCAGCTTCATCTGTAATTTCATTCCAATATTTTAAACCAAAAATAATTACAAAAGCTAAAACAACAGCAGGTACTACAGTCCATATCATTTCTAGCTTATTATTATGAGGGAAATAAGCTACTTGGCGTCCTTTTTTACCGCGGTATTTATAGGCAAAATAAAACAATAAGGCGTTAGTTAATAAAAACACAAAAGAAATCAAATACATATTGGCATCCCAAAGTGCATCAATTTTTTCGCCATGTACAGATGAAGCTGGAGGTAAAGTTCT
>CAZAPH010000016.1:0-37157 GCA_964487105.1 uncultured Akkermansia sp. | reverse complement strand
AACCATCTTTCTATTTGCCAAAAGAAAAAAGCAAAAAATAAAACCATAAAAATAATCATGGCTTTGCCCATCATGTCATTATCATTATCATTAACTGTCCACTCTTTAGACTTTTTTAAACCGCGACTTAATTCTATTACCTTTAATAATTGATGACCTGCAATTATTAATAGAACGATGGCTAACAGTACTAATAGATTCATTTTATTTAATTTTTAATTTTTAATTTTTTTCTTTGTTATACTAACTTACATTTTTAAATTGAATGATGTAAACTTTCATCTAAATATGGATGATTTTTAACCATTAATGGAGCTTTTGCAAGTGCTCTGGTAACAACAAAAATAAATAAGCCTAAGAAAAATGCAAAACATCCAAATTCCATCCAGCTTAATCCAGTCCATGCGTGACCAACAGTACCCGGCATAACAATCATTATAACATCTAAATAATGTCCTATAAAAATAATTGTAGCAATAAACATTAAAAAGGCAAAGTTACGTTTACTATCTCTACTCATTAAAATTACCATTGGAAACGCAAAGTTTACAAAGAAAACAGTCCACATTAAAGTTTTATAAGATTCCCAGCGCGTTTGGAAATAAATAACTTCTTCAGGAATATCTGAATACCAAATTAACATGAATTGAGAGAAGTATAAATAGGTCCATAAAAATGAGATTGCAAACATCCATTTACCCATATCGTGTATAGTACTTTCAGTAACAAATTCTAAATGTCCTAATTTTTTTAACCAAATAATTAATACTATGGTTGCAATAATAGCACTAACCCACATACCAGAAAAAATATACCAACCAAATAATGTAGAAAACCAATGTGTATCAATACTCATTACCCAATCCCATGAAGAAGTAGATGAAGTAACTGCAAATAATACCATAAACCAAGCAGAAAGTTTTACATTTTTCCAATGGTAGCTATTGTTTACATCAACATCTAAAGCATCAGCAGCATGCGAATTTTTTACTAATTTGTTAGTAAACCACCACCATCCAAACATGTATAAAATAGTGCGTATCCACCAAAAAACACCAAAATATCCTATTTTAGCTGCAATTACAGAATCGTAATTAGGACTATTTGGATCGGCAACCCCATTTAACATCCAATGGTAAATATGATGAATTTGTAATTGCCCTAAGATGAATAACAGTAACATAAAAGCTAAACCCCAAGGTAAATAAGCAGTTACTGCTTCTAATACACGTTTAATTGTAGTTGCCCAACCTGCTTCAGCTGCATATTGCATCCCTAAAAAGAATGCTGCGGCTAACGATAAAGCCATAAAATAAAACGAACCAGCAAAAATATTACTCCATGCTCTTGTATGAGCGTGGTAATGTAATTCTTCGTTACTTTTATCAAAAACAAACATTAGAATTATTGATAATAATCCAACTGCCATTAATATTAATGATAGTTTTTTTGTTTTTGAAGGAACTGTGAAGTTTAATTTTTCAGTATTCATAGTTTTCTTAATTTCTTAATTCTGTTTCTTTTTATTTAGTAGCTGTGCTGTCTGTTGTTGTTTCTTTTGGTCCTTGTAGTTTTTGAACAAAATAAACTAACTTCCATCTTTCTTCTTGCGTTAATTGGCTTGCATGAGAACCCATTGAACCTTTACCATAAGTAATAGAATGGAATATTTTTCCTTCAGGTAAATTTTTTAAAGTTCCGTTATATGCAGGAGGCGGACCAGGTAATTTTCCTCCTACTTTGCCATCACCTGCACCAGTAGCACCATGGCAATGAATACAAAATTTACCATAAATTACTTCACCCTCTTTTTCATATTCCTCTCTTGATTTTGCAGTTAATGGGTTTTTAAGGTTTAATCCAGCAGATTCGTACCCTTGAGGGGTATTTTCATAAGCATAAGGAATAAAGCCTCTTGCTACAGTACCTTTAACTGGTAGCATTGCATTATCAGCCGTATCACCGTCAATTGTGTGTGTAGAATAATATTCTAAAGAAGGAGATCGGTACATATCCGGCATAAATTCAACACCAGGGCTGTTTGAATCTTTTTTTCCACATGATGTAAAACCTGCTAATAATAAACTTGTTAGAGCAGTTACAAAAGTGAATTTTATTGTTTTATAATGTTTTTTCATTTTAATTATCACTATTAATGAGATTCTTCTAATGTATAAGCAGGAGGAACAATATAAGATCCTTTGTGGTTAACTTCTTCAGCACCATTTGCTTTTAAAATCTCTTCTGCTTTTTTTGCTTGTTCGTCAACTAATTCTAATAAAATTAAAAATTTATCATCAGTAGTTCTAGGGTCAGGATTTTTAGCTTTTGCCCCAGGCACTAACCAACAACGTAAGAAATATGTTAAGGCCATACCATGAGCTGCACAAAAAACAGTTGCCTCAAATGTAATAGGAATAAATGCTGGCACAGCCATGTAATAATTCCAATTTGGTTTACCACCAATATCATTTGGCCAATCATGAACCATCATGTACCACATCATTAAAGTGGCTAAACAAGTTCCTGTAATACCATAAATAAAAGAACAAATTGCAATTCTAGTTCTAGGTAATCCAATAATTCCGTCTATTCCATGAATAGGCATTGGTGTAAAAACATCTTTAATTCTAATTCCAGATGCTCTTAGTTTTTTACAAGCTTCCAATAATGGCACTTCATCATTAAATACACCATGTATTATGTATTTTGTTTTTGCTACTGCTGATCCCATTTAATTGTATATTTTATTTTTCTAATTCTTTTTTATTTTAGTGGTGTGAATGATGTGCTGCATCTTTCTTTTGTTGTTCGCCACTTGATTTTAATATTGTTTTTAATTCTGCTTGAGCAATTACCGGGAAATATCTTGAGAATAATAAAAAGAAAGTTCCAAACATTCCTATTGTTCCAACAAAAATTCCAATATCTATAAATGAAGGCGTATAAGTTGTCCAAGTAGATGGTAAATATGTTCTACATAATGTTGGAACAATAATTACAAAACGCTCAAACCACATACCTATATTAATTACTATTGAAATTATAAAGGTAAATGTTATGCTAGTTCTCCATTTTTTAACCCAAAATAATTGTGGGGAAAATACGTTACATGTCATCATTATCCAATAACTCCATGCTAAAGGACCAGTTGCTCTGTTCAAAAACGCATATTGTTCCCATTCTACACCACTATACCAAGCGATAAATAATTCCGTTAAATAAGCCACACCAACTATAGAACCGGTAACAATGATTACAATATTCATGTATTCTATATGTTTAATAGTTAAATAGGCTTCTAACTTATATATTTTACGTACAACTAACATTAATGTAAGTACCATTGCAAATCCTGAAAATACAGCTCCTGATACGAAATAAGGAGGGAAAATGGTTGTATGCCAGCCTGGTACAATTGACGTAGCAAAGTCGAATGATACAATGGAGTGTACCGAGAATACTAATGGTGTAGATAAACCAGCTAACACTAAAGAAACTTCTTCAAAACGGCTCCAATGACGGGCTCCTCCGCCCCATCCCATTGATAACATTCCGTAAAATTTCTTTTGCCAAGGTTTAATAACTCTATCGCGTATCATTCCAAAATCTGGAACTAAACCAATGTACCAAAACACAACTGAAACAGAAGCGTAAGTAGAAACCGCAAAAACGTCCCATAACAATGGAGAGTTAAAGTTTGGCCATAAACTACCGAATTGATTTGGTAAAGGAAATAACATATAATCTAACCAAGGACGACCAGTGTGTAACAATACGAAAATAGCGGCACAAAGTACTGCAAATATCGTCATAGCTTCAGCTGAACGGTTAATAGCCATACGCCATTTTTGACGGAATAATAATAATACCGCAGAAATTAATGTACCAGCATGTCCAATACCAATCCACCATACGAAATTGGTAATATCCCAAGCCCAATCAACACCATTATTACTTCCCCAAGCACCAATACCTACGCCTATAGTGTAGGCTAAGCATCCTATTCCCCATAAAAAACTTAAACCACAAAGGGTAAGTAACAAGTACCAACCGCGTGCTGCTTTACCTTCAATTGGTGCAATAATGTCGTCGGTAATTTGGCGATAGCTTTTATTGCCTAATATCAACGGTAACCTTATTTCTGATTCTGCGTGCATAGTTTCTAAATTATATTAATCTTATTAATTTTTATGAATGTTTTTCTTCTTTTTGTTTTTCATCATTATTGTGATGTTCAGCTGGAGTTGAATGATGTTCTTCATGTAACATTTTTTCATCTTGATTACGAACTTTTAATAAATAAGAAACTGTAGGTTTTACTCCAACCTCTTCAAGTAATAAATAGTTACGATCATCATTTCTCCATTTTACAATTTCAGATTTATCATCATTTAAATCGCCAAACATAATTGCATCAGTAGGGCAAGCTTGTTGACAAGCAGTTTTAATAGATCCATCAACTAATGGTGTTCCATTTTTCTTAGCTTCTAATTTACCAGCTTGTAAACGTTGTTGACACATTGAACATTTTTCCATTACACCACGGCTACGAACAACAACATCTGGATTAAATACCATGCGTCCTAATTCTTGTTGTGCAGGGTTAAAATCTCCAAACGTTTCATTAGTAATGTAGTTGAACCAGTTAAAACGACGAACTTTAAAAGGACAGTTGTTTGCACAATAACGAGTACCAATACAACGGTTATACGTCATCATATTTAATCCTTCAGAACTGTGAGATGTAGCTAATACAGGGCAAACATTTTCACAAGGTGCATGGTTACAGTGTTGGCACATCATTGGTTGGAAAGTTACCTTAGGATTAGCTGAAGGGTTTTCCATTTCAATGTACATTTCTTTTGTTCCAATATTTTCGTGAGATGCTTTTTCTTTATTCATATCCGATGAATAATAACGGTCGATACGTAACCAAAACATATCACGTGTTTTACGCACTTCTTCTTTACCTACAACATGTACGTTGTTTTCAGATGTACAAGCAACCACACAAGCTGAACAACCAATACAAGTGCTCATATCAATGGTTAATCCCCATTTATGGCCTAATCTATCAAAAGAATTATATAAATCAATTTCGTTAACATGTTTTTTACCACCACCATGTACAGGTAACATTGCGGCTGGGTTCCAAGCTTCTTTATCTAATTCTTTAAATTCAGGTAATGAAACTTCGCGTAAAATATATTCTTCGCGACCCATAATGGTGTGTTGAATTTGAGTTGCAGCAAACACATGTTCTCCTTCTGCTTTAGTAATTGAAACATTACCTACAACATTTTGAATAGTGTTGTTTACAATATTTAGTAAAGGGAATGCATTAGCGCCTAAACCATTTGCAACTTTTAAAGTTTCACCACTTCTGCCATAACCTAAAGCTAGGCCAATTGTTCCAGGTGCTTGCCCTGGTTGTGGAAATACAGGTGCGGTAATTTTTATGCCATTTACAGTTACATCAATTATTGATCCATCAATATCTTGACGTAACATTTCATTTAATCCTAAAGCTTTAACATCAATAGGACTCATTGTAAAATAATTATCCCAAGTTACTTTAGAAATAGGATCTGGTAATTCCATTAACCATGGATTATTTGATTGATTACCGTTACCTAAACCAATTTTTTCATATACCACTAAATCAAAGGCGCCTCCTTTAATTGAAGTAGCCATTGTTGCAGCTTTATTATAATCTGGTGTTGGATATACAACAGGAACAGTACCAAATTTAGGGTCGTTTTTAGTGTTAAGTTCTACTTTAATACCTTTTTCTTTTAATTCATTTATAGAAAAACTATAGGTAGTTACTACACTATCAGTTCCTGCATTTTCTTCAGCAACCTCTTTAATAGGTGAAGCAGACGCATCTAAAATTGGGTTTCCTAAAGAATCTAATTTTAATGGGCTAATAGTACTATTATCGTTATTAGAACGCGATTTTAAATCAATAACACCATTATGTAAAGTATGTGCCCAAAATGTTGCAAAATCTCCGTATTTACCTTGCATCGGGAATACATTATGATTCCATACGCCTTGAATATAATTTAGGTAACTCGTTTTTAATCCACTCCATTTTAATAAAGTGTCTTGAAACTGACGTGTTCCTTCGTGGCGAGGTGCTGCAAAAATAGGGTTTATAGTTGGTTGTTGTAATGAATAACTTCCAACTTTTGGATTAGCATCATTCCATGATTCTAACCAGTGACTATCAGGACAAATAATATCGGCCATTTGAGCAGTTTCATCTAAAACTGAAGCAAATGAAATTTTTGTTCCAACTTTTTTATAAGCTTCGCTAAATTTTAATGAAGCTGGAGCTGTATAAACAGGGTTACACGCATAAGTTAATAAAACATTAACTTTACCAGCAGCCATATCAGCTACTAAATCAGCAAATGCTTTATCGTCGCCTTGTTTTAAGTTGTAATAATTTTCTACATCTACAGAGTTACCATAATTATCTAACATTTTATTAATGCCATTAATTAAGGTTTGAACGCCTTCGTCATTAACACCAGAAACTACTAATGATTTGCCTTTATGTTTAACTAATTCATCAGCTGCTTTTTTAATTGCTTTAGTTGCGTCTGGATTAGAAATTTTACCTTCCGAACCTGCTTTTGAATTGCCTGTTTGGTTAGCAATTTCATTAAATAATGCTACTACAACTGAACCTAATTCTGAACCTTTTACCATGTAACGTTCATCTGCATTAGCTCCAGTTAATGAAAGATTAGACTCGAAATGGTAATGTTTACTCATTTCTGGGTTTTCCTTAGTAACTCTACGAGATTTAGCGTATTGTTTTGCAAATCCTGCTGGGTTTAACCAATTTCCTAAAAAATCGCATGCTACACCAACTATTACTTTAGCTTTACTAAAATCGTAAGATGATACAACCGATTTTCCCCAAACATTGTTATTTGCTAATGTAAGTGCATTATAAGAAATTGCATCATACGTAACATGTTTTACATTTGGGTATTTAGTTTTAAATTCTGCAATAACTGCTTTAGTTGAAGGAGAAATAATTGTTGATGTTAATAATCTAACATCTCCACTGGTTAACGCTTTAGCAGCAGCAGAGTCAACATTTTTCCAACTTTCATCTTGCCCTTTTAATTTTGGGCCACGTAAACGTGCGCCATCATATAAACCTAAAACTGAAGCTTGAACACGTGCAGTAGTAGCACCATTTGTAATTTTAGAACTATCGTTACCTTCAATCTTTATTGGACGACCTTCACGGGTTTTAACTAATACTGAAGAATAATCATGTCCGTCGTAAAACGTAGATGCGTAAAAATTGGCAACCCCTGGTGTTACTTCTTCCGGTTTAACTAAATAAGGAATTGAACGATTTACAGGTGTTTCGCAAGCTGCTAATGCAACAGCTGCGGTACTAAACCCCATAACTTTTAAAAAGTCGCGACGAGAGGTGTTAGCCTTATCTGCTTCATCTTTATTAAGTAGTTCATCCATTGGAAGTTGTTCTGCGAACTCGTTTTTTGCGCGTTCTTGAAACTCTGAACTGTTATGTAGTTCAGGTAATCCTTTCCAGTATTTTTTTGACATAGACATTATTCTTAATTCTAAATTCTTGTATCTAATTTATTAATAGTGACATTTAGCACATTCTAAACCACCAATTTTATCAACAGTAAATTTAACATCGTACTGCCCTTTGTATTTTTCTTTTAACGCTTTATGTAATCTATCATAATAAGCATTACCAGCCATTGAAACTTCAGTTTTACGGTGGCAATCAATACACCATTTCATAGTTAATGGATTTTTTTGTTCTGCAGTAGTCATTTCTTTTAAATTACCATGACAAGTAGCACACTCTACTTTACCTACAACAACATGTTGCGAGTGGTTAAAATAAACATGGTCTGGTAAGGTATATACTTTAATCCATTTAATTGGGTTTGTTTCTCTGTTTTCATAAACACCAGTTGTTGGGTTGAAACCATTTGCAGCATAAATTTTTGCAATTTCTGTTTCGCCATATTGTGGACCTTTTTGAATTGATTTATGGCAATTCATACAAATATTAACTGTAGGAATACCTGCGTGGCGCGATTTTTCAACAGAATTGTGGCAGTATTGACAAGCAATTTCATTATCTCCTGCATGTAATTTATGAGAAAATTTAATTGGTTGTTCAGGTTTGTAGCCTTTTTGTGTTTTCCAATCGTAATAAACACCAATATTATAACAAGCATTCCAGCATGATTTTACACCGGCACCGAGCAATATAATAACCATTACGCCTACAAATCTGCTATTTTTTGATGCCCATTGACGAGCTTCTTCTCTAAAAGTTGTTTCTTCCAATTCAGGTTCACCAGCAGCTCGGTTAGCAGTATTTTGTAAAGAAACTCTTACCGAACGGAAAGCCACAATTAAGATGGCTAAAATTACAATTATTCCTAATGTTAGGTAAAGAGGTTCTATCCCACTTGTTTTTTCAGCTACTTCTTCTCCAGTTCCTCCTGTAACAGCAGGACCTTTAGTTGCAGCCGCTGCAGGATCTGGCCCTTTTAAAAATGCTAAAATATCGTTTATTCCTTTTTCATCAATTTGCCCTTCAAAAACAGTCATTGCTGCTTTTCCATTATCGTTAAATATTTTACCAGCATAGGCATCACCACTTTTAATAAGTTTTTCATTATTAATAATCCATTTCGATAACCAAGCATCAGCCGGTTTAGGCACACGGTCAAAAACACCTTTTAAACCAGGCCCGGTTAATTTTTGATCAGTGTGAGAAGCGTGACAAACGGCACAGTTTTGTTTGTATAATTTTGCTCCATTAGCTGCATCTTGTGCATTAAGTGAGTTTGTAAATGCAAAAACCGTAAAAATAGCTACTACTAAGGTTTTTACAGAATTACGAGATATGTATTTTTTCATAAAAATGTAGAAAATAACGCTTTTTAATTGTTTACAATGACAAATTAATGACATTAAACGGTGGCAAAATTAATAGAATATGGAAAATAGAAGCTCAAAATTTTAAATATTTTTCACACTTTTATTAATTTATATTGATTCTAAATAAGACTCGTCGTTTGTTTAAAATTAGTCTTTAATTTTAAACGCTTTATCTAATTTTATTACTTTAAATTAAGAAATCCATTTATAAATTTTAATTAGTGGTAAAATATTTGTTTTAAATTTTTAAAGATTAGTAATTATTGTTTATTATTGTTTTTTGAGCAATTACGGTTTAACAATGAAAAATTTTTTGTTTTTTTTCTGTGTTTATCCTATCCTATTTTTTAGCCAAAACACCCAGGTTGTTAAAGGTAAAATAAGTGATAAGGTTACAGGTATTGGTTTGCCTAATGCCATTGTTCAATTAAAATCTACAACTCAAACCATTAATTGTTTAAGTGATGCTAATGGTAATTATAAATTAATAAATGTACCTGTAGGCAGGCAATCATTTGTTTTTAAATACACTGGTTATCAAACTGTACCTGTAAACGATATTATTGTAACCTCAGGAAAAGAAGTTTTATTAAATATTGATTTAGAAGAAAGCTTAATTGATATTGATGAAGTAGAAGTTAAAGCCTCTAAAGATACCGATATTGTTAATACCATGAAAATGGCTAGCATGAAATTATTTAGCATTGAGGAAACAGAACGGTACCCAGGTGCAAGGCAAGACCCTGCCCGTATGGCTAGTAATTTTGCTGGAATACAAGGCACAAATGATAGTAGAAATGATATTGTAATTAGGGGGAATAGCCCATCGGGTTTATTATGGCGTATGGAAGAAATTGATATTCCAAACCCAAATCATTTTGCTGTTGCGGGTTCAGCTGGTGGTCCGCAAAGTATTATTAATAATAAATATTTAGCTAACTCTGAATTTTACACAGGTGCTTTTCCTGCAAATTATGGAAATGCGGTTGGAGGCGTATTTGATTTAAAATTAAGAAATGGAAACAATGAAAAACATGAACGAACTTTTCAATTAGGAGTTTTAGGTACAGAAATTGCCATGGAGGGACCTATAAGTAAAAAAACTGGGGCAAGTTATTTGATGACCTACAGCTACTCAACTCTAAAATTATTTTCAACCGTAAACTTTAACATAGGTACAAGTGCTGTACCTGGCTATCAAGATATGGGCTTACGTTTAAATTTCCCCACAAAAAAGGCTGGGGTATTTAGTTTTAGTAGCATTGGTGGTTTAAGTGATATAAAAATTATTTTAAGTAAACAAACAAAACGCCCAACTGAACTTTATGGTGATTTAAACAAAGATCAATATTTTTCATCAAACATGGGGGTAGGCATATTAAACCACACCTACGCCTTTAACCCGCGTACTGTTATGAAAACAAGTTTAGCCTATGGCGTACAAACTTTAGATGTACAACATTATTTAGTGTTACGAAACGATAATTTTATTCCTAACGATACATTTCCAAAAATTTTATACTATAATTTTTACGAAGGAAAAAGTACGCTTAGTTGGTATTTAAAAAGTAAAGTAAACGTTAAAAACAGTTATAAAATTGGTTTTTTAGCTAATAGAATTGATGTTAATTTTACAGATAACGTTAAAATAAATTCCTTATACGACACTATTGCACAAGTAATTAATAATAAACCGTTTAAAAATAGGTTAAATACGGTAACACACTTTTTTTTGATACAACCTTATTTAAGTTATGTACATAAGTTTAATGCCAAATTAAGTTTTAACGGTGGTGTTTTTTCTCAGTTTTTAACCTTAAACAATAAATTTAGTGTTGAGCCTAGAGCTTCTATTAAATATCAAATTAAACACAACCAGGTGTTAAATTTAGCTTATGGTTTACATAGCCAAATGCAACAAACGTATTTGTATTTTGCAATACCAGACAGTGTAGTTAAAAACAATACTTTATTACCAAACACAACACGCGAAGAAGTAAATAAAAATTTAGATTTTACTAAAAGTAACCACTTTGTTTTGGGTTACGATTATTTTATAACACAATATTTAAAATTAAAAACTGAAGTTTATTACCAGTATTTATGGAATGTGCCGGTTTATGAAGTTAAATCAAGTGTGAGTATGTTAAATAGAGGTGCAACATTTAATAGATTTTTTCCTATTTATAGTATGAATAATAATGGCACTGGATATAACTATGGATTAGAATTAACGCTTGAAAAATTATACCATAAACATTTTTTTTATATGTTTAGTGGCAGTATTTTTGAAAGTAAATATACCGGAAGCAATGGAATAACAGCTAATACCGATTTTAATGGTAATTTTATTTTTAATGCTTTAGGAGGAATAGAATATAGTGTTGGAAAACAAAAGAAAAATACTATTAGTTTTGGAGCTAAAGCAACTTATGGAGGAGGTAAAAGATACTCGCCGGTTAATATTGCAGCTAGTAATGCAGTAATGGATGTTGTTGCACAAGATGATAAAGTAAACACATTACAATTTAACCCATATAATAGAATTGATTTTAGAGTTTCGTATAAAATTAATGGCAAAAAAATTTCAACAGAAATTGCATTAGATTTAGTTAATATTTTAAATACAAAAAATGTATTAGCGTTAAGCTATGCCCCTGATCCTGCAAATATTAATGCCAACCCATTAATTAAAAATTACCAATTAGGGTTTTTACCTTTATTTTATGTTAAAGTAGATTTTTAAAGTTAATTACCCTTGCTGTGGCAAGCATACAGACCCATTAATTAATAGCAATTGTAATTGTGTTTTTCATAATGCTTATTTCTTTATATATTTATTTTTATCAAATGGGTTAAATTGTATTCCAAATATCCACCAAGGGGCAATATATTTGTTGTTATGATAAACTTTAAGGCTAATATTATGTTGTAAAAAAACACTTACTTTTTTTTCTTTTAATATAAATTCCTTACATACTTTTACCCTTACTGATAAAAAAGATGTGTCTAATTTATTTCGTACTTTGACATTATTTACACAAGTAGTATCAGTATAAATAATACTATTAGTTGCAGATAGAATAGTGCCATTTCGTTTCTCTACATTATAGGTATTCAAATTTACACATGCAACTGTGCTTAAATTAATTTGAAGTGGAAATTTAAAAAGAAACCCATAACCAAAAGAAATGAAGTGTGCATTTTTTTTAATTTCTAAATTTTTAATTTCAGTTTAACGGATAAAAAAAGGATTTGAATATAGGTAATAAGAGTAAAAATTATATTTAGAATTAGTAAAATCATAATTAAATTCAATAATTTGTTTTATAAATTTTCCTTTACCAATTTGTAATTCTGTTCCAAAATTTAAACCATAGCAAATTGAAGTAGAATTGCTTTTTGAGTACCCATAACTATAATATGTGTACCTAGTAGAAGGAGGTATCTTAATATCCAAATCATTACTAAACAAATTTGAAAAACTATTATTTACAATTGCCCCAAGTTTAAAATTAAAATTAAACAATCTTTCCAATCTTTCTTTTTTGCTAAAACTGTTTTGAGCTAGTAATGGCGATTTACAAATAAAAATAAATAATAAAATATTTAAAATATAACTTAAATATGTTTTTATCTTTTTCAAATTAGTTACAATTCAATATTTATATTTCAATTTCATTATTCATTGGCACCGCAAATCTTTTTTAACTCTTCAATTTTATTCAAAAGTAAGGCAATCATTTCAACTGAGTTAACATCGATTTTTTGCAATTCCTTTTTACTTTGTACATTTGGTAAATGTTTTTCTTTTTTATAAAAGCTTCTAGCTCAGTTAAAGCTAATAATTTATAAGCACATAGCCTCCTGAATTTAATTTACCAATTGTCTGTAAAATTCAGAAATTACAATTGATGCGGCAACGGCTGCGTTTAAAGATTCTGTGCCGTTGTTTGTAGCAGCCGGTATAGTGATAGGGCAAGTAATTTTATTCAAATTATTTTGGTGTATACCATTTGCTTCATTACCAATAATTATTAATCCAGGTTTTAACTGTTGATTGTATATATTATTTCCGTTTAACAAACAGCCATATACGTTTTGTGTTTTTTCTGTAATTAACAACTCACTTAAGTTTGTGTAAATACAATTTACTCTTAAAAATGCCCCCATTGTGGCTTGTATTACTTTAGAATTGTAAAAATCGCATGAGTTTGGAGAGCAAAAAATAGTGTTAATTCCGTACCAATTAGCAAGTCTAATTATAGTACCAAAATTACCCGGATCGCGAACATCATCTAAATAAAAAGTAAAATTAGTTTCAAAATTAAATTTAGTAGGTTTGTTTTTAATAAAATTACAAATTGCTAAAACCTTATTAGGTGTGCTTTGTAAGCTTATTTTTTTTAATTCAGTTTCACTTACTTCAATGGTTGAAATAGCAGTATTTTTTAGTAAAACCATGTTTTGTTGTATAAAATCATTTTCAGCATACAATTCGTTAATAACTTGGGGCATTGTATTTAAAAGTTCCATAACTGTTTTTATACCTTCGGCAATAAATAATTGATGCTTATCTCTATATTTTTTTAGATGCAAACTTTGAATAAAACTTATTTGATTTTTACTAATCATTTTAAAGACTAATTTAGTAATTTATTAGGTGCCAAAATTATTAATAAATAACATAATTAAATTAATTGTTTTGTTAATGGTTATTACATGTGGTTGTAGCCCTACCAAAAAATTAAAACAAAATCAGTTTTTAGTTGAAAAAGTTGAGATTTTAAACGCCAAACAAACTAAACTACCTACCGAGGAGTTAGAAGCTTTTTTAAGACAAAAGCCAAATCGTAAATTGTTTAGAAAAATACATTTTTTTGTTTGGTGGTATAATTTATTTGATGAAGAAAAAATAAGTTTAAAAAAGGAAAAACGTAATATAAAATACGATAAAATTAATATTGAACGAAGCCGTAAAATTGACGAAGAAAATTTAAAACGAATTGCTAAAGGTAAAAAACCTAAAAAACCAAAATTAAAAGATAAAGAAAGTCCATTAACTATTGAAAACATTAGAGATATTGGAGAACCTGCGGTTTTATTAGACTCAACATTAACTGAACAAACGCGTGCACAATTACAAATGTATTTATTTGGTAAAGGGTTTTTTAACAATGTAGTTACAGATACTATTAAATTTCATAAAGACAATAAAAGGGTTACTGTAAAATATATTTTACAAAGTAAAACACCTTACACTATAAAAAACATTACTTACACATTAAACGATGAAAAACTTGGGCAATTTATTTTAAAAGACACATTAAAATCTTTATTAAAACGTGGTGCAAATTATGATGCAGATGTTATAACAAATGAAAGGCAAAGAATTACTAATTTTTGTTTAAATAATGGTTACTACTTTTTTGATAATGCTTATTTAAAATTTAATGTTGATTCTAATTTAGCTTCGCACCAGGTTAATATTAACATTGAATTAGAAAAATTTTCAAGACCATTTAGCAACACCAACGATTCGCTAGTTTTAGTAAACCACACGCAATATAAAATTGATAATATATATATAATAACTGAGCAAGTTATTGGTAAAGTTCGCGATGTTGAATTTAAAGATACAATAGCCGTTAAAAATAAAACTTTGGTTTATTTAGCTAATTCTAAACTCCCCTATCGCAAAGTTTTAATTGCTAATTATGTTGATTTATACCGCAATCAATTATTTAGAAAAGATACCGCTGAAATGACCTATAGACAATTAATAGGTTTAAATGTTTTTAAAAATGTATCTATACAGTTTTATAAAAGTAAAACCTATTCTAATAGATTAGATTGTTACATTATTTGTAACCCACTAATAAAACAATCCATTACTGCCCAAACTGAAGGAACAAACACTTCGGGCAACTTAGGAATAAATGGTGGGATTTTATTTCAAAATAAAAACACGTTTAAGGGGGGCGAATTACTAGAATTAAAATTAAATGGGGCAATATCCGCACAAAGTCAATTAAGCAATAACACTAAGCCCGTTGTAAATTCAATTAATGATGTATCAGACTTACGGAAAATACAAGGTGCATTTAACACCGTTCAATTTGGCCCAGAGTTTAGTTTTTCAGTTCCACGAGCCTTTTTCCCATTTTCATTACTTCCATTTAAAAAAGAAATGTCGCCGCGTACATTTTTAAAAGCTTCGTTAAATTATCAAGCACGCAGCGAGTTTGCAAGAGTTATTAATACAATAGATTATGGTTTTAATTTTAAATCAAACAAAAATCAATTAAGGCATAATTTTATTCCGTTAGAAGTTTTGTTAGTAAGGGCAAGCCTTTCCGACTCGTTTAAAGTAAACCTTAATAATTTAAATGATGCGTTTTTAGTAAATTCTTTTCAGGACCATATTACAACATCAACAATATACATTTTTGATTTTACTTCTAAAACAGCCCCCAATAATTATAAAAAACCTTCTATTTATTTTAAGCTTGGCGTTACAAGTGCCGGAAATATTTTAAGAGCATTATTTAATCAAAACGGCAGAACAAAAGATTCGTTAGACAGGTACTTAATGTTTGGCATACCTTTTGCGCAGTTTGTTAAAGTAGATGCTGATTATAGATTTTATATCCCAATACGTAAAAAAAGTCAAATTGTGTACAGAGTTGCGGGAGGAATAGGAAAACCTTTAAAAAATTTAAATGTATTACCATACGAACAAAGTTTTTTTGCAGGTGGCCCAAATAGCATAAGGGCTTGGAGGGCAAGAACATTAGGCCCCGGAGGTTATGACCCCACTAACAGTTCAGCTAGATTTGATAAAATTGGAGATGTTTTATTAGAAGGTAACATGGAATACCGCTTTCACATTATAAAATCATTTAACGGCGCTTTTTTTGCTGATGCTGGCAATATATGGCGTTTAGAAAAATCGGCCGATAAACCAAATGGCGAGTTTAGAGTTGAAGAATTTTGGAAACAAATTGCCATTGGAGCAGGTTTTGGTATAAGATGGGATTTATCGTTTTTTGTATTAAGGCTTGATTTAGCAACACCAATTAAAGACCCTAAATATGCAGAAGGTAATAGATTTACTTATGATAAAAAACCATATAAAAATATTGTTGCTAATTTTGGCATTGGCTATCCATTTTAATATTACATGAAAGTTGCAGGATTTACAATAATTAGAAACGCATTAAAATATGACTATCCAGTTGTAGAAGCTATTAAATCTATACTTCCCATTTGCGATGCTTTTTATGTTGGCGTAGGCAACAGCGAAGATGAAACTAAAAAATTAATTGAAAATATTAACTCTGATAAACTAAAAATAATTGATACGATTTGGGATGATAATTTAAGAGTTGGTGGGCATGTGTTGGCTAACGAAACAAATAAAGTGTTTGATTCAATTCCACCGGAATTTGATTGGTGCTTTTACATACAAAGTGATGAGTGTGTGCATGAAGAAGATTTAAGTAAAATAAAAAATGTAATGCAGCAAAATTTGTTAAACCAAAAAGTAAATGGTTTATTATTTAAATATAAACATTTTTATGGGCATTATAATTACATTGGGGTTGGAAGACGTTGGTATGCCAACGAAATTAGAATAATTAGAAATGATAAAACTATCCGATCTTATAAAGACGCTCAAGGATTTAGGTTTACAAATAACACTAAATTAAACGTAAAAAAAACAAATGCTTTTATTTATCATTATGGCTGGGTTAAACCACCAAAAGCACAACAGGCAAAACAACAAAATTTTCATAAAATGTGGCATGATGATAATTGGGTTAAAAAAAACATTCAAAAAAACGAAGAATTTGATTACAGTAACATTGATTTACTTGAAGTATATAAAGGCACACACCCAGAAGTTTTTAAAACACGAATAACTAACGCCAAGTGGAATTTTACTTACAATGCAAAATATGTAAAAACAAATTTTAAATATAAATTTTTATATTTTATAGAAAAATTAACCGGCTGGCGAATAGGTGAGAATAAAAATTATATTGAAATTTAAAATTTTCGGTTGGTTTCCCGTTCAGTATCACGCTTTTTAATGGCTTCGCGCTTATCAAATTGTTTTTTGCCTTTTGCTAAAGCAATTTCTACCTTAGCAAAACCTTTATCATTAATAAATAATTTTATAGGAATAATGGTTAACCCGCTATCCTTTACTTTTTTTTCAAGTTTATTTATTTCTTGTTTATTAAGTAACAATTTACGTTCTCTTAAAGGTGTATGGTTATAAAAAGAAGCTTCGGAGTATTCAGTAATATGCATGTTTTTAATAAATAGTTCATTATTTACAAAATAACAATAACTATCTGCTAAACCTGCTTTTCCTTCTCTTATTGATTTAATTTCGGTACCTTTAAGTACAATGCCTGCGGTAAACCGTTCAATAAATTCGTAATCAAATTTAGCTCTACGGTTTTCTATATTAATTCTATTACTTAATTTAGGCATTGCGCAAAATTAACAAAATGCAAATTGTAAAGCTAATTAAAGCACATAATAATGATTTTTCAAAAATAACTTCGTTAGCCAAAACTATATGGCATCAACATTACATAAACATTATTAGTATTGAGCAAATAAATTATATGCTTGATAAAATGTATAGTGAAAAAAGTTTAGTTGAACAAACTTCAATTTTAAATCATTTGTTTTACTTTATTGAATATAACAACAACCACGTTGGATTTATTTCTTTTAATGAAAATGAACCATATAATTGGCATATAAATAAATTTTACATTTTACAAGATGTTGCTACAAATGGAATAGGAACATTAAGTTTTAATGCGTTATTAAAATTAATTTCGCCAAAAACTATTACTTTAACTGTAAACAGAAAAAACTATAAGTCAATTAATTTTTATTTTAAAAATGGCTTTAAACTTAAAGCCGTAAAAGATTTTGATATTGGAAATGGTTTTGTGATGGAAGATTTTATAATGGAATGGAAAGTATAATTAATTTTTAAAACTTAACATCACCGTTTTACCATTATTTAAAAACTCAACTGTATCGGCTAAATTTTTCATTAAAAATATTCCTCTTCCGTGTGGTTTATCAATATTGGCAGGGTCTGTAGGATCGGGCAAAGAATTGTAATTAAACCCATTTCCTTCATCACTAACGTTAAACGTTAGCATTTGTGTGCTTTTATCAAAACCTATTTTTACAAATTTATCAGGGTTATTTTTATTACCATGTTGTATAGCATTATTTACAGCTTCGGTAACCGCTATTAATATATTCCCGTAACTATCTTCGTTAACATTATAAACCTGACAAACATCGTCTATTAATTTTTCAACTAACCTTAAGTTTTCGTTATTACTGCTTATTTTAATATGCTCTCCTTTAGCGGGAATCATGGTTTTGTGTTTCCTATATTACTATTTAAATATAAATTTACTTTTTCTTTATAATAGGGTGTTAAATTAGGAGGTACAGTATTTAACAACTCCATTTCTTTTTCTTTAATCCTTTTATACTCTAAAAATTGTTTAGGGTTGCTAAATTCTTCATTTTTTGCTTCATTACTTTTTCTTTTTTCATCTTGTTCTCTTTCGCGTTCTGCTTTTTCACTTTCCAATAATTTTGTTAAAATATCTTGTTGGCGTTTCATGGTTTCGTTAGTTAACTGCTTGTTAACCAGGTCTTTTTCGGTTTGTTCCATTAAATCTGCTAAGTTTCCTCCTGGGTTTGAACCTTTATTTTTAAGTTTTTCCATCATTTGTTGCATTTGCCGCCTTAAAGCTTCTTGTTGCGCAGCCATTTTAGCAAATTGTTCGCTACTGCCAGGCATCATACCCATTCCTCCTTGATTTCCCATTCCTGGTTTTTGACCGTTTCCTGGCTTTTCACCTGGTTTACTTCCTGGTTTTTCTCCTGGTTTTTGTCCTTTTTCTAATGCGTCTTTTAATTGTTGCATTTGTTTATTTAACTGTTCTTGCAGTTGTTTCATAGACTGCATGCTTGGTTTTGGTTGACCTTGACTAGGGTTGTTACCTTTACCGGGTTTTTTACATTTGCCATTACCGGGCTTAGAATTTTTCATTTGCTTCATTTGCTTTTGCATATTTTCTAAACTTTCGTTTAACAATAAAGCTAAATTGTTTACTGCTGTCATTGCACTTTGCATCCGCATATTTGCTTCACTAGTATTTCTTTCGGCTAAAACTTTAATGGTTTTATCCATATTGCTATTAATTGCGCTAATTTCTCGGTTAACAATTGCGCTAATTTGAGGAGCTCTTTTACTTAAAGCTAATAAACTATCTTCTATTATTTTACTATCATCTCTTAATTTACTTTGTTGTTTTGGTATGTTAACATATTGCGGATTATCAATTCGTGTTTTTGGTAAAGTTTTAAGTAATTCTTCTTGTGAAAAGGAAAGGTTAAGTAAGTTTTCTAAAATTTGTCTAAGTGTTGCCATGTTTTCTTCTTGTTGTTGTTCTTCTTCATCTTGCATGGCTTGCTCCATTGCTTCTTTCATTTCTTGCATTTTTTCTGATGCATTTTTTTGATTTTGTGAAGCGTTACTTTTTGAACTTTTACTGTTTTTAGAGAGTTGTTCTTTAGCATTTTCCATTTCTTTAGAAATTTCTTTTTGTAGTTCTTCGGTTTTAGCTAAATTATTTGGCTCTTCTAATTGTTCGTTCTTTTTTTCAATTTCTTTTAAATCTTCTTTTAATTTATTAAAGTCATTATTTAATTCGTTTTGTTTTTTATTTAATTCTGAATTTTTTTGGTCGTTGTTTTTTTCATCACTTGCTTTTTGAGTTTCTCTAGTTAATTCATCTTGTTTAGTTTTAAGTTCATCTAATTTATCAATTGCATTTTGCATTTTTTGCTCTAACTCAAGTTGTTTAAATGCTTCAAGATTCCTGTCTAACTCTTTTTCAATATCTTTATTGGTAAGTTTAATTTCTTCTAATTTTTCTTGAACTTGGTTTTTATCTAATTTTTCCATCATTTTTTGAAGTTCATCAAAAAGTTTTTTCATTTCAGGAGTCATTACATTTTCAAACAGTTGTTCTAATTGTTTTTGTTTTTCAAGCAAAGCTTCGTCTGTTTCGTTAAGTTGATTTTGTTGTTGGTTATTAAATTGATTTTCTTGTTTAATTTCTTCGATTTTATTTTTTAACTCGTTTTGTTTTTTTAGTAAATCTTCAATTTTCTTTTTCTCTTCATAACCAAGTTGCTTTTTGTCGTTTATTTTTTTTGATAGTTCATTTACATCTTTTTGCAATTGTTTAGTTTTAGTAATACTTTCTTCTATATCTTTTTTAATTTCAGAATTATTTAATTGTGTTTTTTCGGCTAGCTCATCTTTTGTTGGGGCTTTAAGTTGCATTAATTGTGTTTTTGAACTTTTACTTCCATTTACGCCATCATTATCAAAAATTTCGAAATAATATTCTATTTTATCACCTAATTTTAAATTTAAATTTTTGCCATTTAAGAAATAATAAAAGGGTTGTGTTATGTTATCTTTTTTAATTTCAATTAGCTGACTACCCTTAGTTTCGGTAATTTTTCCGGTAGTATCAGTTGAGAATAAGATATAATTAAACAATAATTTATTAAACCCATAATCATCTTTAATTTGCCCACTAAAATAGATGTTTAGTAAATCTAACGAATCTGTTTTTTCGTTTACATTAATAACTGGGTATTGGTCTGCAATTACACTTATTCCGTAAGAAACTGAATCGGATAAATTAGTTGTAGTATTATTAAAGGCTTTTATGGTATAATGGTTATTTGATAAAAACTTACGCGAAAAAGTAAATTGGTTATCGGATTTTTGTTCGGAATTTATTAGTGTGTCTGAAAATTTTAAATGTAAAACAGATGTATTTAATGTGTTAAATGTCCAGATAACTTTAGTGCCTTGTGGTATTTGTATATCGCCTGTATTTTCAATAGATTCGTTTGTTTTTTTTATATAAGCAGGGTACAGTAATTGCAAATTAAATTGTTTTAACATGGGCTTGGGCAATACCTTTAGTTCATACATTTTGGTATTAAACCCCGCCGCAGATAATTGAAATTGTAGATTTTGTTGAATGTTTTTAATTAAATAAGAAAAATTTATTTTATTTTCTTTATCTAATTTAAATTCAGTATTATTTATTCTAATATAAATTTCATTTGGTAGTTCGTTACCGGTTACGTTAACCTGTAATAAAAAATCTTGGTTTTGCTGAGCAATTAATTCTTTATTTACTAGTTCTATCTTAAATGGCATTTCTTTTTCAAAATGTTCGGAATAGTTAATAATTCTTTTAGTAGATTTTGTAATAATTTGAGGCCAAATTAAAATTACAGCAAGTGTTAAAAATAAAAATGGCAAGGTGTATTTTAAGTATTTTTTATTTTCTTTAAAATCAATTGCTGCTGAAAATGGAACAGTTTTTAAATCATTAATTTTTTGATTAATACTTGCCAATAACAAATCACTTGACCCTTCAACTATTTGATTGTTTTGAAGTTGTAAAACATTTAAAAGTTTATCTTGAACTTTAGAAAAATGTACGCCTATAATAGAGGCGGCTTGTTCGTAGGAAATTACATCGCCAATTTTGTTAAGTTTAAGAATAGGTATAGAAATAAATTTTACTAATAAAAATAAAAATAAAGCAAGGAATCCAAAAAACAGAGTACTTCTAATGTATGAATTAAATTCGCCAAAATATTCGAGCAAGGTTACAGATAAAAACGCCGCTAACAAAACAGCGCTTGTATATAAAATACCTTTTATTAATTGGTTTTTATAATATTTACGAATAAACTCGTCTAACTTTTCAATTAATACATTATGGTTTGAGTTGTTCATCCTTATACTAACAAATTTATATTAAAAAAGCGCAATTATATAATTAAACTTGTTAAAAAGTGTTTCAAAAAAAGGTGTTAAACAGTTATTGAATCAGCTAGATGATACATTGAATAAAATTTACTGTTTTTATTATTTAATAAGTTATTTGGCGAGCCAGTTTCAATAATTTGTCCTTTTTCTAAAACAATAATTTTATCTACATTTTTTATAGTAGATAAGCGATGAGCAATAATTATTGAGGTTCGATTTTGTGCAATTTTATTAGTGGCTGTTTTTATTAATTCTTCTGTGTTTGAATCTATTGTTGCGGTTGCTTCATCTAAAATAAAAATTTCTGGTTTATAAACATACGCTCTTATAAATGCAATAAGTTGTTTTTGGCCGGCAGATAAGCTTTGTCCTCGTTCACTAACAATATAATCAAATCCGTTTGGTAACGATAAAATATAATTATATAAGCCCATTTCTTTTGTGGCTTCAACAACATTATTGTAAGTAATAGTTGGATTATGTAAAGTAATGTTATTAAAAACAGAATCGTTAAATAATTGCACATCTTGTAATACTACGCCTGTATTTTGTCTTAAGCTGTTGAGTGTATAGTTGTTAATTTCAACAGAATCAATTTCTATTTTTCCTGTATTAATTTCGTAAAACCTACTTAATAAATTAATAATTGTGCTTTTACCCGAACCTGTTGACCCAACAAATGCAACTGATTCTCCTTTTTTAATTTCAAAATTAATATTAGTTAAAACCTCAACATCTTTTATATAAGAAAATGAAACATTTTGAAAACTAATTTTATCTTTAATTTCAATAAATTTTATTGTTCCTGTATCATTAATAAATTCATTAGTATCTAAAATTTTAAAAACACGTTCAGCGCTTACAAATCCCATTTGCAAAGTATTTAATCTATCTGCCAACATTCTTATTGGCCTAAACATTAAATTTACCATCATAATAAAAAAAGTTAAGTCGCCTAAATTTATATTTTGTTTGTTTGCATTAAAGCCTACGTGCCAAATTATCATGGCTATTGAACAACCTGCTAAAATATCAACTACCGGAAAAAAAACTGAATAATAAAATATTGATTTTATATTAGCTACACGATGCTCGTTATTGATTTGTTTAAATTTTTCATATTCGGCTTTTTGTCTATTAAATACTTGAACTAAAGACATTCCTGTAATGTGCTCTTGTGTAAATGTGTTTAAATTACTTACCGCATTTCTTACCATTGTAAATGTTTTTTTTACGCCACGCTTAAATAAAGCTGTGGCAATAAATAAAAATGGTATTGTGCTAAAAGTTAATAATGCTAAAACCCAATTTTGATGAAGCATAACAGTGCAAAAAATAATTAACATTAAAATATCTCCTGCAATTACAATAAATCCTTGTGCAAACACTTCACTTAAACTTTCAATATCACTAATACATCTGGTAACTAGCATTCCAATTGGTGTACGGTCGAAATAGGCATTTTTAAGTTTAAGGATATGATTATAAACTTGATTTCGTAAATTATTTATTATGTTTTGTCCTATTAAACTAGTTATCCTAATATTAATTATTTGAAATGTAGCATCTAAAAACAAGGTAATTAAAATTAATAAACAATAAAAGTTTAAATGATTATTGTTTTTATTTAAGTGAACTGCATTGTTAAGAGCATATTTTATTAATAATGGTCTAATAATTGCAAACGAAGCTATAATTAAAGTAATTAATACAGAAGTAAAAAACAATTTTTTATATTGTTTAGTATAAGATAAAATTCTAAATATTAATTTGGTGTTTAAACTCAATAAATATGATTAGGATACTTTATACCAGTTAAAAATAAAGCTTCGGCAGGTGCGTTATTACCTGCATTTGACCTATCTTTACTTTCAATAATGTTTTTAAATTCTTGTAATGTTATTTTGTTTTTACCTACTAATAATAACGTACCAACAATTGCGCGAACCATGCCTCTTAAAAATCTATCTGCTGTAATTACAAAACGCCATTCGTTACTATTTGTTTTTTGCCAAACAGCTTTTGATATTTTACAATTGTTAGTTTTTGTTTGTGTATGTAATTTACTAAAACTTGTAAAATCATTATACTCATATAAAATTTTAGCTGCTTTATTCATTAGTTCAAAATCAATATCGCCATAAACATAGGTGCTAAAATTTTCTATAAATGGGTTTTTGTGTTGATGTATAAAATAATAATAGGTACGTTCAATTGCATCAAATCTTGCATGCGCATTTTCTTTTACTAATAAAAAATCATTTATTGAAATACAAATGGGCAGCACTCTATTAAATTTATATATCAAATGTATTTTATTTTGATGTAAGTCTAAAATTTTACTATCAAAATGGGCAATATAATTTTTGGCATTTACTCCAGTATCTGTTCTTCCACAACCTACAAGTTCAATTTTTTCTTTCATTATCATTCCTATTTTTTCTTCTAAAACTTGCTGAATGGTATTAGGCGTGTTGTTTTGTATCTGCCATCCATTATATGTAGAGCCATTGTACGACAGTGAAAGAAAATACCTTTGCATGAACTACAAATTTACTTAAAATTTTGTATTAAAATTTTTTATAAATCATAAAAAAACCCGCAAGTGCGGGTAATTTCTATTGGTCGTATTTGTTATAACCGGTTGGTACTTCTAATTCTTTATCCTCTGGTGTGCGTTTAGTGATTTTAAAAACTTCTAATTTAGAAATAAGTTTACCATCACTTATAGTTTTTTCTTCACTTAAAAAAGGCATACTTCCTTCGGGTAATCCGTCTATTTTTGAAAAATAAACACTTTGTTTATCTTTTCTGTTCCATAATTTTAATATAGGTTGAAAAAAATTAAATTTATCATTAGCTAACCAATACGTAATTTGAGTGTTTTCTTCAGTATTTTTTACGGTGTACTCGGTACAATTAGTTCCTTGTATTTTTTTTGTTCCTCCTTTTGTAACAATACATTGTCCTCTAACTATAGCCGGGGTTTCGCTTTTATTATATCCCCATACTTTTCGTTTTGGATTTAAAAATTTTACTGTATTTCCGGTAATGTCAAAAATAAAACTTCCTTCAATCGTTGTTAAACTTTTTTTATACTGATCTAACTTTATAATATTATCCTTTACAATATAAATGTTGGTTGAAGTATCTTTAGAATTGTAATATTTAAATTCTATATTACCATTAAAACTTTGCGCTAACCCATTTATTGCTAATGCAACTGTACTAAAAATAAAAATTATTTTTTTCATATTTAAAATTTAAACGCTAATATATGTATTTTAGCCTTATAATTGAACGGTTCATCGAAAAATTTAGGAATTATTGGCGAAACATTGGCCTGCAACTATTTAATAGAAAATGGTTACGAAATTCTTGAAAGAAATTGGAGATTTAAAAAATATGAAATTGATATAATTGCTAAAAAAAATAATGCACTTTTTGTAATAGAAGTAAAAACTCGAAAAAGCAATTATTTTGGGCAACCAGAAGATTTTGTAAGTGTTACACAGCAAAAAAACTTAATTAAAGCAATAAACGAATATGTAATACTAAACAATATTAATTTAGATTGTGCTTTTGATGTATTTTCTATTGTTTTTAATACTGATAAAAAACCTACATTAAACCATTTAAAAAATGCTTTTTACCCCTAATTTAAATAGCTTTAATTGTATTGTAGTTTTAGGAGTTACAGCCAGTGGCAAAACTAATTTAGCCTGCCAACTTGCATACAATCTTAACGGAGCAATTATTAGTGCTGATAGTAGGCAAGTTTATAAAAATTTAAATATTGGCACAGGAAAAGATTTGAATGAATATATAATTGATGGTAAAAAAATAAATTATTATGGAATTGATGTTTGCGAACCTCAACAACAATTTTATTTGCATGATTTTTGCGAACTGCTTTTACATTCGTTTACTACTATTACAAACAATAAGCAATTGCCAATTATTTGTGGTGGCACAGGCTTATACCTTGATGCTTTAATTAAGAATTTTGAATTAACACAAATACCAGAAAACGAAACATTAAGAAACGAATTAAACAATAAAACTAAAGAAGATTTACTTAAATTGTTAAGTAAATATGCTATTAAAAATACTTTACATGTAGATAAAACCTCTATTAAAAGAATTATTAGAGGCATTGAAGTTGCAGAATATTTAAAAACTAACAGCATTTCAAAATACGCATTACCTTATAAGCCTTTATACATTGGTATAAAAGTATCCTCGCATCAATCAGAAAATTTAATAAAAACTAGATTATTTGACAGATTAAACAATGGCTTAATTGATGAAGTTGATTTACTTTTAAAAAACAATATTACAAGTGAAAGGTTGCTAAACTTAGGTTTAGAATATAAATTCGTTACACTGTACTTGCAAAACAAAATTGATTATCAAAGTTTAGTTACACAGTTGCAAACTGCAATTATTAAATACAGTAAACGGCAATTAACTTGGTTTAAAAAAATGGAAAAAGAAGGTGTAAAAATTAATTGGGTTGAAAGAGAGTGTTTAAATTCAACAACTTTAATAAGTATAGTTGACTATATAAAAAAAGCGAAACCAATTACTTGATTTCGCTCTTTAATTTTGTAAAATTAATTTCCTAAATCCTCAAAGTTTACATCAGTTCCGTTGTTATTAGAGGCTATACTTGGCGAATTTTGGTTAATATGTTGTATGGTTTCATTTAAGCCCTCAACAAATTTTTCAAAATCTTCTTTATATAAAAAGATTTTATGTTTTTCGTAAAAAAATTTCCCATCATCACCAAATCGTTTTTTGCTTTCGGTAATAGTAAGGTAATAATCATTTCCTTTTGTACTTTTTACATCAAAAAAGTACGTGCGTTTTCCTGCCCTTACAGGTTTTGAGAACATATCACTGCGCTCATTTCTTTCAAAGTCTTCAGACATAGTTGTTTTATTGTATCAACAAATATTATAAAAAACTTGCATTTAGCAATAAACTGTTAATAATTTTAATTATTGTTAATACTTAATGAGTTTGTGTAAATTATCACTGTACAAGTTCAATATGTCTTTTGTTTGTTGGGTCGGTAGTGTCATTATAGTTTTACGTTGTCATTTTCATAAAGTTCCCAAAATGGATTGTAAGCAACTTCAAACAAATGCCCATCCAAGTCTTTGAAGTAACCGCTATAACTGCAAGCTTGCACAGTTCGGTTTTTGAAACATTAAATTTTCTAAATGCTAACTGTTTTTTTGAAACAGTATGCTCACTATTTACTTACATAAAAATAATAATTTCTGCGAAGCGAGCAAAAAAGTAAGCAAAAAACTTATACCTCTGCCCGCTTGTAATTGTTTGCTGTTACGCAGCGCTGCGAACGTATTGCTTAATTGTTTTTAGGTCTTTACGTTTTTGCTTTGTTTCGTCTTCGATGTCGAAGTCATCTTGAAGCCCTAACCAAAATTTAGCAGAATTACCAAAAAATTTAGAAAGTCTTAACGCTGTGTCGGCTGTTATTCGTCTGTTACCTTTTATAATTTCTGAAATACGAGTCTGCGGAATAGATATCTCTTTTGAAAGTCTATAAGCAGTGATGTCGAGCGGAATTAAAAATTCTTTTAATAAAATTTCGCCTGGATGAATGTTTTTTAAATTTTTCATTGTTTTATATTTTAATGATAGTCAATTAACTCAACGTTTAAAGCATTTCCGTTGTTCCATTTAAAAATTAACCGCCATTGATCATTTACCCGAATGGAGTAAAAATCCTTAAGATTGCCCTTGAGTTTTTCAAGTCTGTTTGAGGGTGGAATCATAAGATCTTTAATGTCAAATGAGTTGTTAAGCATTCTTAATTTTCTTCGGGCAGTTTCCTGTATGTCTGTCGAAAACCCCTTTACCCTTTCACCTTCCCAAATTTTTTGAGTAGTCTTGTCAGCAAACGAAACAATCATGCTTTCTTTTTACGTTACTAACGTTAAAGGTAAGTAATTATTTTAATATCTGCAAATTTTTTTAGACAAGTTAGTTTTTTTAGATTGTCTGCTCCAACTCGTCCTCATTTAGCAAAGCGTAACGAGGTTGTGTTAATAGGGTTTTTAAAAGTTCAAGAAACATTTTTTAATAAATGTGCTATGCAATCGCATTTCTAAAATAGCCTCGTTTCCGTTTCACTCAAACAAGGATAAGGGTATATAGAATAGCAATTAAAAAAACAACTACAGTACCGGATATTTTATCTGTTTTCGGTATTTAATTTTAGCGCATAAAATCCATGTTTTTCCTTTTTTTATTTATTATATTAAATAAAAAACGCTATATTTACAATTTTATTAAATATAATCAATAAAATGAAGTTGATTACTCGTAATTTATATAGCAATCGAATAAAACCTTTTATTAATAAAGGTGTGATTAAGGTTTTAACAGGGCAAAGACGTGTAGGAAAAAGTTATATTTTACTGCAACTTATGGATGAAATTAAAATCCGTAACACTAACGCCAACATTATTTATATAAATAAAGAACTGGATGAATTTCGTAGTTTAAAAACAGATGCAAACTTATCGGCTTATGTAGAAACTAAACTGGTAAAATTTACCGAAAACTACTTGTTTATTGATGAAATTCAAGAAATTGAGCACTTTGAAAATACATTGCGTAGTTTACAATCTACCGAAAGTTGCGATATTTTTTGTACCGGAAGCAATGCTAAAATGATGTCGGGTGAATTAAGTACTTACCTTTCTGGGCGTTATATTGAGTTTAAAATTCATAGCTTGAGTTATACCGAATTTTTAGAATTTCACCAACTGAGTGATGACGACAATACTTTACGTAAATTTTTAACTTACGGTGGTTTGCCCCATCTTGCACGTTTACAACTGAATGATGAAATTGCCTTTGAGTATCTTAAAAATGTTTATTCTACTATTTTGTTGAAAGATGTTGTTAGTCGTGAAAATATTCGAAATGTGGACTTTTTGGAAACATTAATTGATTATTTAGCAGATAACGTAGGAAATTTGTTTTCGGCAAACAACATTCATAAGTTTTTAAAATCACAACGCGTTGATATTTCGGTAAACCTGATTGTGAACTACTTAAAAGCATTGAGTAACGCATACATTATTAATAAAGTGCAACGAATAGACGTAAAAGGTTTAAAGAAATTTGAAATAGGCGAAAAATATTATTTTGAAGACTTGGGATTACGAAACGGTAAACAATCTCTTGAATTTGCTACCGACATCAATAAATTGATGGAGAACAGTGTTTATCAGCATTTAAGTTTATTGAACTACCAAGTTTTTGTTGGTAAACTAAATAATTTGGAAATAGATTTTGTGGGCATTAAAGACAACCAGAAAATATACATTCAAGTTAGTTATTTGCTACATGATGAAAAAACAAAAGAACGTGAATTTGGCAACCTCTTAAAAATTAACAACAATTACAGAAAATATGTTGTTACCTTAGATAGTTTCTCTTCTGAAACAAATTACAAAGGCATAGAGCAAATTCATTTACGTGAATTTTTAAAACGAAGTGAATTTTAATAATATCTTCCTTCTCACCCTCGTTTAGCAAAGCGTAACGAGATTGTTTTATAGGACTTTTATAAAGCTCAAGAAACAGTTTATTATTACAGCGCAATGCAATCGCAATTCTAAAACATACACTCGCTTACCGAATATTTTGTGGCTTTTTGAATAACTTCGCCAACAAAAACAGGACTAAAACTCACCATTACTTCTACAGTATGTGGGTTTGTTTTTAAAACTCTATTAATACTTAAATCATAGGCAAAGCCTACATTCCAATTGTGTAACAACCTAAATTGTACAATGCCGCAAATAAAATTATTCATACGTAAACTCATCCCTAAAGCCAAACGTTTATTATAATAATTCATAACATTAAGTTCAACATTAGGGATACTTGTAAAGGCTCCTTTTGCGTTTATCGAGAAAACTAAATTATCAAAATCGTTAATTTTAACTTTAGTGCCAATGCTGGTATTATAATTTAAGGCAATTCTACTGGGGGTTCCAATAGTGCCACCAATGCCTCGCCTACTCCATACACTAGCATGTTGAATGGCTAAATCCCAAAAAAATTTTTTGTTTGTTAACCTTATTCCAGGTACAACATCTGGAATTGCCCAAACACTTCCTGCACTTGAGCTAACCGCAGGGTCATTTAAATCAAACTTACTTTTTTCTAAACTGTATTGTTTTGTCCCCGCAAAAACACCCGCACTAATTAACCACTTTGCACTAGCAAGTAAATGTATAGTATAACTTAACCAATAGTCATTTTGTTTATAAACCCCATTTTGATCTTGAGCTAAATAAACACCAACATTATGCCAACGCTTATAACTTCTTTTTGGTACAAAATTATAATTTGCCGAAATAAAAGCACTTTTGGGGTTATTAGATAAACCTATCCATTGCGTTCTACCACCAAAAACAAGTTCAAAAGGAACACGAGCAACAGTTCCACTTGCCGCAGGATTATACCCAATTTTATTAAATAAAAACTGTGTGTATTGCGGAAACTGTTGAGCCTTACATGCGCTTATTATAATAAAAAAATATATAATTGTTTTTTTCAACGTAAAATAGTTACATCTCCTTTTATAGTTTTTTTATCTTTCCCATCTTCGTAGGTAATAATGTAATAATACGTTGCATCAACGGCTTTTATTCCATTCCAATTTCCATCCCACGGTATATATTTATCTTTTTGTTCATGAACTTTTTGCCCCCATTTATTAAAAACAAGTACATCAAATTTGTTTAATGTGTTAATGTTTGTAATTTGCCAAGTATCATTATAATTATCTCCATTTGGTGTAAAATGGTTTGACGGATTAATAGGACAAGCTACTTTATCAATAGTAAAATTTATAGTTGTATCAACTTTACCTTTTATTATAAGGTTTACATTGTAATTGCCTACAGCTAAATCAGTAATTGAAAAAACATTGCTTTGGCCATTACTCCAATTTATGAATAATGTATCTGTAGTTTTTAAAGTATCTATTTGTATTCCTGCACTACCAGAGGTACATATATAATCTATTTTGGAAAGATTAATTAAATAATTATTTTGAGCAAAAACAGAAACATGTAGTAACACTAAAAAAATTATTCCTTTCATTTTAAAAAAATAAAAATAATAAAAAAACACCATAAAAAAAGTATATAAAACGTATATTTACAACTAACTATTATGCAAACTATAATACCACCAGTTAGCAAAGATGCTTTGTTAAGTGAATTAAATAAAAACACCTACATTAGAAAAACCAATAATGGTAATAATGAAATATACATTATTACACACCACAATTCTCCTAATGTTATGCGCGAAATTGGAAGGTTAAGAGAAGTTACCTTTAGGCATGCAGGAGGTGGTACTGGTTTAGAAATTGATATTGATGATTTTGACACATCAAACCATCCTTACCAACAATTATTAGTTTGGAACCCAATAGACAAAGAAATTGTAGGCGCTTACCGTTTTATTTTATGCAAAGATGCTGAGTATATTAATGTAAAAGAAAATTTAGACACTACCAAATTATATAATTTTAGAGATTACTTTTATAAAGACTACTTAAATTACACCATAGAACTTGGGCGCTCATTTATACAACCTGCATACCAACCCAGCGAACAATTTAGAAAAGGGCTTTTTAGTTTAGATAATTTGTGGGATGGCTTGGGGGCAATTGTTGTTGATAATCCAAGTCAAAAATATTATTACGGAAAAGTTACAATGTATAACGATTTTAACGTTACTGCCCGCGATTATATTTTATCATTTATGCAACATTACTTTCCTGATGTTGATAAAATGGTTACTCCAATACACGGTTTAACTAATAAAACTAATGTAATTGATTTTGTTAACTCTTTAAGTAATTTAGATTATAAAGCTGGCCATGCACACTTAAATAAAATGGTAAGAGCCTTAGGTGAAAATATTCCTCCTTTGGTTAATGCTTATATGAATCTTAGTCCTACCATGAAAAGCTTTGGTACTGCCATTAACCCAACCTTTGGTGGAGTTGAAGAAACAGGCATTTTAGTAACTATTGCAGATATATATGAGTCTAAAAAAGAAAGACATATTCAATCTTACCTTAAAGAAATAGAAAACAGAAATTGAAAATTTCAAAAGCCATATTTGTAAAAAGTGCGGGGCAATTTAAAGATTGCAAAAAAAGTACATTGCCTGAATATGCCTTTATTGGCCGAAGTAATGTTGGTAAATCCTCGTTAATTAACATGTTGTGCAACAACAACAAATTAGCTAAAACATCGGCAACGCCAGGTAAAACACAACTTATAAATTTTTTTTTAATTAATGAAAATTGGCATTTAGTAGATTTACCGGGTTATGGTTATGCAAAAAAAAGCAAAGCATTGCGCGATAGCTTTAGTACATTAATAATAGATTACTGTACTAAACGCGAAAATTTGGTTTGCTTATTTGTGTTAATTGATAGCCGATTACCTTTACAACAAATAGATTTGGAATTTTTAGAATGGTGCGCAAAAAACGAAATTCCATTTGCTATAATTTACACCAAAGCAGATAAAAATAGTAAAAGCGAATTAGCAAAAAACATTCTTAATATTGAAACTTCATTAAAAAAAATTTGGGATGAATTACCAAATACATTTATTAGCAGTGCCGAAAAACACATTGGTAAAGAGGATATTTTAGAATTTATTAGTTATCATAATACACAGCCTATAAACCCATAAACTTATATGGTAAAATTTAAAAACATCATACTTGTGTTGATGGTTTGTTGCCAACTATTACTTTCGCAAAATACTGTCGATTCATTAAACAACATTTTAAATAAAACAACAAACGATACAATTAAACTAAGACTTTATTCTGAATTAGCGCATTTTTGCAACGAAAAAGACATCTTAACATATACCAATAAAGGTTTTGCATTAATGGGTAAACTTTTAAAATCTACCGAAGGTGTTGCTCAAAAAAATTTCACTGCAGATATTGAATCCCGTTTAGGTAATTCAAATTCAAATTTTCAAAAATACTATGCGCGTCTTATTAATAGTCAAGGCTTTTACGAATTAACACAAGGCCATAACGAAAAAGGTATTCGTCTTTTAGAAAAAGCTTTAAAATCTTATTCGTTTTGTAACGACACGCTTTCAATGGCTTTAACACTCAATAGTATTGCCAGTAGTTATTTTTACATGGATAATCGTTCAGAATCTGGTATAGCATTTAAAAACTCACTCCAATATTTCCAAAAAGTAAATAATAAAAGAGGAATTGCTGATTCTTATTTTGGTTTAGGCCTATTAGAAAGAACAAATGGTAACATAACATTAGCGTTAGATTATATTTATAAAGCACTTAAAATAAGCGAAAATTTAAATCAAGATGATTTAAAAGCGAAAGTTTATAACAGTTTAAGCGTGCTTTATTTAGATGTAGAAAATTTTGATAAAGCTTTAGATTATGCTTTAAAATCGCTTGAATTGGCAAAAAATATTAATTCACAACAAAACATATCCGACTCGTATAACAGCATTGCGTTTATTTATAAAATTAAAGGTAATTTAACTAAAGCAGTAGACTATTTAAAACTAAGTACAGATATAGCCGAAAAATTGGGTGACAAAAACCAATTAGTTACTGCGTATAATAACTGTGGCGTTTTATGCAAAGATTTAAAAAAATATGATGAAGCAGATAAATACTATCAATTATCTCTTAAATTAGCAATAGAGGTTCAATCAATTGGAAGTGTTGCAAATGCTTACTATAAACTAGGCGAACTATACTTTCTTCAAAATCAAATAAATAAAGCATTAGGGTTTGCTGAAAAAGCACATAAAATGAATTTAGAAATAAAAATCCCTAATGATATAAAAAATTCTGCGGGCTTATTACGAGATATTTATACAAAACAAGGTAATTATAAAGATGCTTTACAAATGACTAACTTATATTGTTTAATGAAAGACAGTATCCTCAACGATAATAACAAAAGAACCGCAGAAAGCAGAGAATTAAAATTTAATTATGATAAAAAATTACAAGCCGATAGTATAAAAAACATATTACAAAAGAAAATTAATGAAGAAAAAATAAATAGACAAAACACACAATTATCTCAACAAAAATTAATTAGAATAATATTAATAATTGGGATAAGTACAATATTAATTTTGTTGTTTTTCACTATTTCAAAACTTAAAATTACAACTCAACAAAAAAAAATTATACAACAGCAAAACATTATTACACAACAACAAAAAAATGAATTAGAACAAAAAAACAACAACATTAATGATAGTATTAGTGCTGCTGAAGAAATACAAAAAAATGTTTTCCCTAATACTATTGAATTAAATAATTTATTAAAAGAACACATTATACTTTACAAACCCTTTAATAAATTAAGTGGCGATTTTTTGTGGATTAAAAAAATTAATCAATATGTTGTTATTGCTCTTGGCGATTGTACAGGGCATGGTATTCCTGCCTCATTGCTTACTTTACTTTCAAACGAAGTATTAAATAAAATTGTACTACAAAATCAAATAACCTCGCCATCAAAAATAATTAACGAAATTAATGCCGAAATTTTTAATTTCCATAACAGAAAACAAAACCCTGCAAAATCAATAAAAGAAGGAATGGATATTGGTATTGCTGTATTTAATACCGAAACAAAAAAAATTAATTTTTCTGGCGCTAAAATAGGTTTAATTGCTATCAAAAAAAATAAAGAGTTATATAAATCTCAAATAAATGCAGTTGAATTAGGGTTAAAAGAAAAAATAAATTTATTAAACGAAGACGAATTAACGCTTAATGAATTTGAAAGTTTTTATCTTGCATCAGATGGGTTTAAAGATCTTTTAAAATATAAAAGCAATGCCAAATTATTTGGGTACAATTACTTCGAAAATTTTATCAAAGAAAATAGTCAACACTCTTTTTCAACTCAAAACAAAATTTTAAATGAAGTATTTATTAATGCCACACAAAACGAAAATCAAATTGATGATATATTAGTTTTTGGATTCAAATTTTAAAAAATGAAATCAGATTGGGAAATATTACAACAAAAATTAACCGAACGCTTTGGCGCACCAATGGATTATGACACAATATTATTTACCATTGGTTTACAAGAATTAGGTATGCCCTATAAAAAATTTAAAAAAGACGAAAAATTAGATATTATGCACATAGCCATTTGTACTTTATTAGAGCCTTATGGCTTTTATGAGTATAAAGGCATTGATGATGATAAATGGCCGCATTGGGAACTAAAAGAAAATATACCGCACCTAAACGCAAAACAACAAAATAAATTAATTATAGATTCAATCATAGATTATTTTAAAAAAACTAACTTTATATAAAAATTATGAACTTTGATACTCAAAATCAAAACAACATTACTCCTCAGCGCAACAATTTTTTAAATGTACTTTGCATATTATCTTTTGTTGCAATTGGACTTATGATTTTATCATCGTTTATTATGATGCTTTGTTTGGCAATTGATGTAAATAAAATTAATGAAGTTTGGGATCAAGCCATACAAGCTAACCCTATACTTCAAAATTATAATCCAGCAACTTTAATGCACGGTGTAGGCCTTATGGGCGCATTAACTTTAATAGTTAATTTGTTTTCGCTAATGGGTGTAATAATGATGTGGAAACTACAATTTAATGGAATTTTTATTTATGCTATTGCCGAAATTTTTGCAAACTTTATTTCATTATTTGTTGATTTGGGAGCTCCTCAGGAACAACAAACACCAATTGGCGGAATAATTTTCTGGATTTTAATTGATGGTTTATTTATTTTAGCCTATTACCATAATCTTAAAAAATCACTCTCTCAACTCACAAATTAGTTATGAAACAAAACTATCCAAAAGGCCTGTTTTTCTTAGTTTTTACCGAATTTTGGGAACGCTTTGGCTATTATTTAATGATAGGTATTTTTACCTTATATATGACCGCAGACCTTAAAGACGGTGGTTTTGGCTGGGATAACGAAAAAGCATACGACATTTTTGGAACTTTTATTGCTGCGGCTTACTTAACCCCATTTATGGGTGGTTTATTGGCCGATTTAAAATTAGGTTATCGTTTTTCAGTTATAATTGGCTGTATATTAATGGGTATAGGATATTGTATGTTAGCTATACATCAAGAATGGGCTTTTTATACTTCCCTCTTTATTATGGTAATTGGAAACGGTTTTTTTAAACCAAACATTTCCACTTTACTTGGTAATTTATATAATTCCCCTGAATTTAAAGATAAAAAAGACAGTGGTTATAATATCTTTTACATGGGTATTAACCTTGGTGCATTTATTTGTAATTTTATTGGAGCAATATTTTTAAATAAAATTGGATGGAACGGGGCTTTTATAGCTGCTGGTGTAGGAATGTTTATTGGCGTAATAACATTTAGTATTGGTATTAAAAATTTTGCAAGTGTTGATATTAGAAAAGAACCTAGTAAACAAGATAAACCTTTTTTAATTCAATTTGTTGGTGTTTTATTAGTAGGTACTTTTTTAGCATTAATTAGTTGGGTAACTAAAGGAACTTTACTAAGTAGCGAAAGTTCAGATGCCTTTTTTATATTCTGCTTACCTGTAATATTTTTCTTTTCATCAATTTATTTAAAAGCTAATAGCGAAGAAAAAAAACCTCTTGGCACCATGTTTACAATTTTTTTAATTGTAATTTTATTTTGGACCATTTTTAAACAAAACGGCACTGCCCTTACCACGTATGCAAAAAATTATACGGATAGAAGCGTTCCGGAAAAATATATAACAACATTAAACGCTTTAGGCTTTGTTGAAAAAATTAAAGCAGAAAATAAAGAGGTTGATCAATTAGATGAACAGTTTAGAAAAATTAAAGATAAAAACGGAAATGTTGTTAAGTGTATTGATTATCCTCCATATTTTAAAAATATTAGCCCTAATCAAATGCCTAAAGAAGGTTCAGAAATTAATTTAGTTAATACTAGTATTTTTCAATCAATAAATCCGTTTTTTGTTGTTGTACTTACGCCTTTAATTGTGGGTTTATTTGGTTTTTTAAGAAGGAAAAAAAAGGAACCTACAACAGCTTCAAAAATTATGCTTGGTCTTTTAATTAGTGCACTTTCTACTTTAGTAATGGTTGCCGCTATACATTACACTAACAATGGCATGTACA
>CAZAPH010000015.1:21607-39845 GCA_964487105.1 uncultured Akkermansia sp. | reverse complement strand
TGCTAGTTTGCATAACTTTTAAAATATATGAAGCACCTCCACCGTTTGTAGTTTCCCCACGAGAATGTTTTCCGTTATAAAACGTAACGTAATCGGCTTGAGAACCTGCAATTCCCTCTCCCTTTTCTCCACCTTCAGCATAACCTGCACCTAAATCAACAAAGCGCATACCACCAAAATTTCCTTGGTTAACAGCTACACCTCGCCTAAATCCAATGCCTGTAGCTATCACAGAACCATTTATAACACTTGCCCCATTAACTTCAGTTGTTATAATACCGCCTATAGTTCCATTCCATGGATCGCCAGTTAAACTTGCACCAGCATTTACGGTTAAAGAACTATATCTAGGAACACGTATAACTTGTGTTTTTGCTGGAGAAGCAGAGTAATTATTCATTAAATTACAATCTAGTTGAATAGAAGTTCCGTTTGGAATTGCAAAAACTTGTGCAAATTCATAATTTCCGCAATTTTGATAACTTAAAATTTCTCCATAAGTAGAATCTTGTCCAGGTCCAACAGCAAAAGTTTTCATTGAAATGCCTTGTACCTGAATAATCATTATTAAATCTCCAACTTGTAAATTGGAAGCAAATCTTGAATTTGTATTAAGATTACTGTTGGCAACATTTATTATGTTAGTTCCTGCAGTAGCGTTAGATGTTAGTGATGTATATTCGTTTACAATTACATTTAATGCAGAAACTGATAAAGCGCCATGTTTACCACGTTGAGCAATTAAAGGATTTAAAAGTCCTAAAATTAAACTAAAGTATAATCCAATTTTTTTCAAAATAACCTAACAAAAATACAAAATTTAAAAGGGTTTAATGCTACCTTTACTCATTAGAATTAACCGTTTAAAAATTAAAATTTAGATTTTAATCAGTAATGAAATTTAATCTTAATAATTTTGAAGAAAGTTTTACTGAATCTAAATTAAAAGCAGGATTAGCGCTTTTAAAATCAGGATTAATTGAACAAAATTTACTTGAAAAATATTTTAGAATAGAGTATAAAAAATATTTTTTTATCGTTAACTATTCTCAAAAAGGAAACTTTGTAAACTTAAACTGCAATTGTAATGTAAATAAATGCATTCATATTATTTCTATACTTTTTTTCTTCAACAAAACTAAATTAAATATTGAAATTAAACCAAAATTAAAAGTAACATCTAGGCAAACTAAAATTTCTAAAAATAAAACAACTATTATTGATATACTTCAAAACAAAGACAAAGACTATTTAATAAATTTAATTTCAGATTTTGCTGAAAAAGACGAAAAAATATTTACAAAATTAATAGCAACAATTGGTACAGCTTCACAATTTAGAAATGATGAGCTTATATTTTTTAAAATTTCACACCTGTTAACTACTGTTTCAACTGAAAACAATAATGATGTAAATTTTGAAAATTTAAGTCAATCAATTTCTCAATTACAGACACATTTTTATTCGGATTCTAAAATTGAATTTACCATACATTCTATTTTAAATGTATTTAAATATTATTTAAAAAATAATGCATCTACCTTTTGGTTAAAAGATTTTATTGATTTTTATGGAAATAATTTATTTCAACAAGTAAGCTATAAACAAATTGAAAAAACCAAATTACCGTTTGGTTTAATTATTAAACAGTATTTTAAAATTAATAAAAATGAAACTCAAAAATTATTACCTCAATACATTATAAAATTATTATGGGCAATAAATAGTTATGAAATAGTTGAAATTTTAAACACTACTGAAAATGTTTTTATAAATATTAATAAAAATAGTAATTCCGAAAATAGCAATATAGACCTAATTAAGTTTATACAAAAAAGTAAAAAAATAAAAAACAATTACAGAACTATTGATGTAAATACAAATAGTATAGTTAGTTGCATAGCCCTATTTGAATTTGATGTAGTATTAGCTGAAAAATTATTATTACAAATTTTAAATGCTAATCCAAATTTAATTTTTAATAACTATCAATATTCAGATTACATTTTCGCATCACTTAATCAAAATAAATTAGATAAAACTTTAACTACTTTTATTACACAAAAATTTATAACCACCTGCTCATTTGAAAACAAGTATTTAGTTAAGTTTAAAGAATTAAATAAACCTAATTTATCAAAAGAAGTTTTATCTATTTTTAATTATTGGTACTTAAAAGTTAAAGGCAACCAAATTACAGAGTTGTTTAATTTTGTTTTATATTTTAATCAACACCTACTTTGCGTTAAACTTATTAATTCGCATAAAATTTCATTTAATTTAATAAATCAGTTTTTAAACGCTACTAAACACATTTATTTTGAGGAACTTATGTCGCCCTATATTACCTCAATTAATATGCGTTTAAATGAAATAAATACTATCCGTAGTCAAGAAATAATTTTTAACGAAATTTATAAAACTTTAAATTTTCAATCTCATACTGTAAAGCTTAATTTTTTTGGAAAGCTTTATAAATCAAGGATTTTAACAAAATATTTTCATAAATTAATTGAAAAAGAAATTACTGATCTATCTCATTAAAACTCTTACTATTTTAAGTAAATTTGCAAGATGAATATTACAGTTGAAAAAGTTATTGATGCATTAAGGTATGTTGATGATCCGGATTTAAAAAAGGATTTAGTTACATTAAATATGATAAAAGATGTAAAAGTTTCTGGTAATGAAGTTTCTTTTACAGTGGTGTTAACTACTCCTGCATGCCCGATGAAAGATATGATTCATAAAGCTTGTGTTAATGCCGTTTTACACTTTGTAAGTAAAGATGCAAAAGTAAATGTTAACATGACAGCTCAGGTAACAAGTAAAAAAGGAAAAGATGAAACCACTTTACGTGATGTAAAAAATATTATTGCAGTTGCAAGTGGAAAGGGAGGTGTTGGAAAAAGTACAATTGCCGCAAATATAGCCTTAGGTTTAAGTAAACAAGGTGCAAAAGTAGGAATTGTTGATGCAGATATTTATGGCCCATCGCAACATATTATGTTTGGTGTAGAGCGTGATACTCCTGGTCCAGCTGAATTTAACGGAACTAAAAAAATGGCGCCAGTAATAAGTTACGGCGTTAAAATTAATTCTATAGGGTTTATGGCAGCACCAAACCAAGCCATTGCGCTAAGAGGACCTATGGCTACAAAAGCTTTAAATCAATTATTTTACGATACAGTTTGGGGCGAATTAGATTATTTAATTGTTGATTTGCCTCCAGGCACTGGAGATATACAAATTACATTGTGTAGTTCAATCCCTGTAACTGGGGCTGTTGTAGTTTGTACACCTCAACCCGTTGCAATTAGTGATGCGCGAAAAGGAATTTCTTTATTTCAATTAGAACAACTTAATGTTCCTGTTTTAGGTTTAATTGAAAATATGGCATGGTTTACTCCGGCCGAATTACCTCAAAATAAATATTATATTTTTGGAAAAGATGGCGTAAAAAATTTAAGTGAAGAATTAAATATTCCTCTATTAGCTCAATTACCTTTAATTCAAAGCATAAGAGAATCTTCTGATGCTGGTAGGCCTGCGGTTATGCAAGAAACAACTGAACAAGCTTTAGCATTTATAGAATTAGCTCAAAATGTTGCTCAACAAATTGCTATTAATAACACAAAGTCTAGATAAAAAATGCTCTATCTAAAACAGTTTACATTTAATCCTTTTCAAGAAAATACCTATTTGCTTTATAACGATTTAAATGAGGCTTTTATTATCGACCCGGGTAATAGTAATAATTCAGAAAACACAGTTTTAAAAAATTTTATAACTGAAAAAAAATTAAATTTAACAAGGTTACTATTAACCCATGGCCATATAGATCATATTTTAGGTAATCAATTTGTTTTAGATGAATATGGTTTATTACCTGAAATGAATGAGAAAGATTTATTTTTTATCCAAAATATGGAAAAATCAGCTTCATTATATGGAATTCCATTTCAACAATCTCCTATTCCAAAAAGAGGTATTGATGAAGGCGAAACTATTTATTTAGGAAAATATCAACTAAAATGTATTGCTGCACCCGGCCATTCGCCCGGCAGTATTTGCTTTTATATCCCATCAAACAATATATTAATAGGGGGAGATGTGTTATTTTTAAACAGTATTGGCCGAACAGATTTACCATTTGGCAATCACCAAGATCTTATTAATTCTATTCAACTTAAGTTATTTGAATTATCAGATGAAACAAAAGTTTACCCAGGACATGGCCCTAGTACAACTATTGGGCAAGAAAAACGTACTAATCCATTTTTAACTTAATACCTAATTTTAAGCATTCGCTCTTAATTTAAACTTCGTAAAAACTAATAAACTAGTTATATTTACGTATTGAAATCTATAGTTTTAATATTACTCTTTCTATATTCTTTTCTAAGTTTTTCTCAAAAAGACTCCTCATCTTACTTTAGAAAAGAAGAAATAATATATGATGGTAAACTGTACCGTAAACACAATAATTACTTAACCTTTGGTCCAGGATATTCTGGTTCTACAATAAGATCTGATTTACAAAAAGATATAGGAATTGATTTTAATTTTCACGTTAGAAGGATTTATTTTCAAACAGGTGTAAACATGAGCGGAAATCAATTTTTAAGTAATAATAATGTTAATATTGTTTTAGGTATTGGCTTAAGAAAAGAAAATAATAAAAATAATTTTGCAATTTATGCTGGACCAACTTATTACACAGGGGTTATAGGGATTGAAGATTCTTTAGGGATAAGGCCCCAGTTTTATTCTGGCATTGGGGTTTACGTTGCGGCGCAAGCTATAATTAAATTAACTTACGATATTGGCTTTGGCATACAACCTTATGCAACACTAAACACTAAACAAACACAAGCTGGTATAAAAGCTATTTTATTTTTCTCTGGAGCATACAGAGGTCCTAAAAAAAACTACAATCCAAATGTTAGAATACACAAATAATCAAAAAGATTTTTTAATAATTGGCAGTGGTATTGCAGCTTGTACTGTTGCGCATATTTTACATCAAAACCACCTAACATTTAAAATTATTTCAAACCCTTCTTTAAGTAATAGTTCTTTAATTGCTCCTGGAATGTGGAATCCTGTAGTGTTTAAAAGGATGTTAAAAAGCTGGAAAGCTAATGAATTGATTGATTTTTTAATTCCATTTTATGAAAATATTGAAAAAAAAACAAACTCATTATTCTTATCAAAACGTTTACTTATAAAAAATTTTTTTGAACAACAAGAAATTGATTTATGGAATAAAAAAGCAGAAGATAATTTATCCGATTTTTTACAAATTCCCGTTTCTAACTCAAAAGATCTAAATTATACCGGAAGCAAATTAACTCAAACTGTTGGAATTGTTAAACAAGCGGGAAACATAAATACTTTTAAATATATAAATGCGTCTTTAAATTATTTTAAAACCAATTACGAAGAGCAAACATTTCATCATTCATCTTTAAAAATAACCAATACTAATATTGTTTATAAAAACGAAAATTATAAAAATGTTTTGTTTTGCGAAGGGCATTTAATAACCGAAAATCCGTTTTTTAATTTTATTAAGTTAAAGCCCGCAAAAGGTGAATTATTAAGTATTAAAGCAGATGATTTAAACATAAATAACTCCATTATCAATAAAGATGGTTTTATTTTTAAAAAAAATGATTCTGAATTTATAGTAGGCTCAACCTACAGTTGGGATAATTTAAATGAAAACACAACAGAATCTGCAAAAACAGAATTAATAACAAAATTAAATCAATTAATTTCTTGTAACTATCAAATTACAGAACAATTAGCAGGTATTCGCCCTTCTAGTATTGATAGGCGGCCAATTATTGGTCCGCACCCAAAATTTAAAAATTTATTTGTGTTTAATGGGTTAGGCGCAAAAGGCGTAATGCTTGCTCCATTTTTAGCAAATAATTTTATAAATTACTATCTGAAAAAAGAAAATTTAATTGAAGACGTAAATGTAAATCGGTTTTATAAATTTTATAATGCTTAATAAAAATTGTTCATATATACGATTAATAGGGAGAAGAGAATTTGTGAATTTCCCTGAATTAGACTTTTATAATATTGAAGCAAAAATAGATACAGGGGCTTATACCAATTCATTAAATTGCGAAAACATAGAATTAAAAACTAAAAACGGAATTACTTTTTTAGTTTACACAATTTGTTTATTGGAAAATGGTGTAGAAAAAAGAAAAACAATTGAAACTAATTTTTTTTATAAAAAGAAAATTAAAAATTCTTTTGGCGAACTTGAAGAACGTTATATAATTAAAACATTAATTAAAATTGGTAAAAAAAGTATTAAAACTTCAATATCTTTAAGTAACCGAAAAAACATGAGGTACGCAGTACTTATTGGTAGAAAATTATTAAAAGGAAAATTTTTAATAGACGTTAATCAAGTTCACATAGGTGGTAAAAAAATTGTACTTTAACATTAAATTTAAATAGTTTATTGCAAATGAAAATAGCAGTTTTATCTAGAAATAAAAATTTATACTCTACTAAAAGACTTATAGAAGCCGGCGAACAAAGAGGCCATGAAATGATTTTGCTCGATCACATGAAATGTGTTTTAGTAATAGAACAAGGCAGGCCGCATATTTATTACAACGGTAAAGAGGTGGTTGATATTAACGCTGTAATTCCTCGTATTGGAGCCAGTGCTACATTTTACGGAAGTGCTGTAGTTAGGCAATTTGAAATGATGAAAATATTTACAGCCGTTGAATCTCAAGCTTTAGTAAGATCTAGAGATAAATTAAGAAGCTTACAAATATTAGCTAGAGCAGGTTTAGGCATCCCTAAAACTGCCTTTGCTTCTTCGCCAAAAGATAAAGATATTGATAGCGTAATCGAAAATATTGGAGGTGCCCCATGTGTAGTGAAGTTATTAGAAGGAACACAAGGAATTGGTGTAATATTAACCGAAACGCAAAAAGCCGCCAAAAGTGTAATAGAATCTTTTTTAAAATTAGAAGCCAATATGCTTGTACAAGAATTTATAAAAGAAGCAAAAGGTGCTGATTTAAGAGTTTTTGTTGTAGATGGTCAAATTGTGGGCGCTATGAAAAGACAAGCAAAAGAAGGTGAGTTTAGAAGTAATTTACACAGAGGCGGTTCTGTAATTTTATTTTACCTCACTCCCGAAGATAGGGCAACCGCTCTTTATATTGCATTAATATTAGGTTTAGCAATAGCAGGGGTTGATTTACTTCAAAGTGCCCGCGGACCGTTAGTAATGGAAGTAAATAGTAGCCCTGGCTTAGAAGGTATAGAAGGAGCTACAGGCGTAGATATTGCAGGAAAAATAATTGAATACGTTGAAAGAAATGAGTTTAACAAACCTGGCGAATAATTATGCAGGATGTATTAGAAATAAATAATCAAAAAATAAATAGGTGTGAAATAAAACAAATAATTCTTAATGATTATGAACTCCATTCTAAAACAAAAATAGAAATTCCAGTTCATGTTATACGCTCAGTAAACCCTGGCCCTACAATGCTTTTATGTGCCGGTATGCATGGTGAAGAAACTAATGGTATTGAAATTGTTAGAAAACTAATTTCACGCGAAGAAATTCAAAATTTAAACTGCGGAAGTCTAATTGCTATTCCGGTTATTAACGTTATTTCATTTTTATATGGCACTAGAGATTTGCCAGATGGAAGAGATTTAAATAGATGTTTTCCTGGTAGTAAAAGTGGTAGCTTAGGAAGCAGAATTGCTAATGACATTATGAAACATATTTTACCAATAATTGATTTTGGTGTAGATTTTCATACCGGAGGAGCAAAAATAAATAACTATCCACAAATTAGATGTGTATATAATTTTACAGATAATTTACAATTAGCTGAAAAATTTTCAGCTTCGTTTATTATTGATAGTAATTACCGCGAAGGTACATTTAGGCACGAGGCTGCTAAAAAAAATAAACCAATTTTAGTTTATGAAGGTGGCGAAAGTATGCGTTTTGATTACCATGCCATTAACGAAGGGATAAATGGCTGTTTAAGATTAATGCAATCTTTTGGAATGATTAAAATAGACTTACCAAATAATCCTCATATAAAAATAAAAAAAGACCTATGGATTAGAGCAAATTCAAGTGGCTTATTTCACATGAACGTAAATAATGGTGCACATGTTCAAAAAGATGATTTAATTGGCTTTATTTGCAATCCTTTTGGGGATATTATCAATAAAATTATAAGTACAACAGACGGCTATATTTTAGGCGTTAACAATAGGCCTGTTGTTAACGAAGGTGATGCGCTAATACACATTGGTAAAGAATTTGATTAACAAAAAATCGTTTTAATAGTTATTACAAAATACAATTTTAACGTTTCGAACTTATTAAAAACGAATTCTTAATAAGTTCATAACGTGATAGTTAAATATCACTTGTTAAATTAGTTATTTAGTGTAAATATTTTTAAGATGAAATTAATCCATTTAAAAAAAATTGTATTATTCTTTTTTTTACAAATTATAATTGTTTTTTCTATTTCAGCGCAAACTAAAGATGAGCTAGAACAACAAGCCTATGATTTATTAAACGAAGAAGAGTACCAAGCAGCTTACAGTGCTTTTGATGCGCTTGTTGCTAAATACCCTAAAGAAATAGACTATAAACAAAAATTAGGAATTTGCTGCTTAAAGTACACAGATAAAAAAGATAGAGCCATTGAAATTTTTTCTTCTCTTAAAGAGAGTACAAAAGATATTTTATACGATTACTATTTAGGTATTTCTTATCAATCTAATTATAAATTTACTGAAGCAATTAAATTTTTAGAAAACTACCAATCCGTTGTAAAAAAACAATCAAAAAATGATGATAATAATTTTTATGATGCAGCCACAATTGCTATTCAAAATTGTAAAAATGGTATTGATTTAATAGAAAAGAAAATTATTGCAGATATAAAAAACATAGGACAACCAATTAATACCGACGAATCAGAATATGTACCATGTATTACTACAGACGAAAGCGTTATGTTTTATACTTACAGAGGTAAAAAAAGTTTAGGTGGAAAACAAAACGCTAAGTTAGAACCTGATGAAAAAGAAGGAAAATTTTTGGAAGATGTTTATATAAGCTATCATCAAAAAGATGGTTCATGGACAGAACCAAAAAGTGTAATGTCTATTAACACAAACGGTAATGATGCTGCTATTTCAATTTCTGCCGATGGAAAAACTATTTTTTCATTTAAATCAACAGATAAAAATGCAGGAGATATTTATGTTTCTGAATTAAATGGACAAGAATTTTCAAAACCAGTAGCTTTAAATTCAAATATTAATTCGCCCAATTATTGGGAAGGCTCATGCTCAATTTCAGCAGACGGTAGTTTATTGTACTTTGCAAGTGAAAGACCAGGAGGTGTTGGCGGAAGAGATATTTGGGTTAGTAAAAAAATAAATGGTGATTGGGGCCCTGCTACAAACTTAGGGCCAGGCATTAATACTCCTCTTGATGATGATGCGCCTTATATTCATCCAGATGGTATAACTTTATTTTTTAGCAGTAAAGGCCATCAAAGCATTGGTGGTTACGATATTATGTTTACTGTGAAAAAAGAAAATAATTGGTTGCCTCCAAAAAGTATGGGATTACCCCTAAATACTACAGAAGATGATAGATATTATGTTATAAATTCTGATGGTAGTACAGGTTACTTTAGTAGCAATAGAGCTGGTGGTGTTGGAAAACAAGATATTTATAAAGTAACTCCTGGCATATTAGGCGATAAACCAATTATAGCATTATTAAAAGGCGTTGTTTATGGAAACGATAAACCAATATCTGCTAAAATTGAAGTTTTAAAAATTGTTCAAAATGAAACTATTGGCCCATTTACCTCTAATGCAGAAACTGGAAAATATTTAATGCCTTTAAGTCCTGGCGCAATATACAGAATTAAAGTAAGCGCACAAGATTTTGAAGCTGTAGAAGAGGATATGGATTTTGAATCCTTAAATTCCTATATTGAGCAAAGTAAAGATTTTTATTTATATAATAGTAATAAAACACCAAACGATACTATAAAAACCGTTAATACCAATACTACCGTTACTGTAAACACAAACACCGTTAGCTCTAATCCCTCATCTCCTTGTGGCGAAAATATAACCTTGCCTGATTTTACACCATTAAAAGGTAAATCACTAAATGATATTAATGTGTACAAGCAACTATTAACAATTGCTGGTAATTATTGTAGTACCGGTATGGTGTTTAAAGTGCAGGTTGCCGCTTATCGTCAACCTAAAAATTATAATTATTCGCACATAAGTGATTTGGGTAAAGTTGAAAGTAATAGCTATCCTGATGGAATTACAAGATTTACTCAGTTAGAATTTACTACTATAAATGATGCTGAAGTACATAGACAAAAAGCAATAAGTAAAGGACAAAAAGATGCATGGATTGTAGGGTTTGTAAATGGCAAACGATACCCATTAGAAGAATTAATTATGCTTGATTTTTTAGGAAAAAGTATTAATTAAGTTTAATATTTTGCGCCTCCTATTCCAATATTTTCTATTGGATGCCAAGTGGTTTTTATTTCTTGTAAATCAAAAATTAAATAAGGATTTTGGTTTTCTAATTTTATCCAATCTTTATTCCATATAAATGCACGTTTTACATTTAAAGAAGCGTTTTCAAAAATTTCTTTTTCTTCAGTTTTATTTTTTCTACAATAAATTACCGCATTAACATCCATATGGTTGCTAAAATGTGCGTATAACTCGCTGCTTTTGCCTGTAAGAATATTTACAACGCCCCCTGGTAAATCGCTAGTTGCAAGTACTTCAGAAAATGTAATTGAGCATAAGGGAAACTTTTCAGAGGCAAGTACAACACAAGTATTACCTCCGGCTATAACCGGAGCAATTACGCTTATTAAACCAAGTAATGCAGTTTCTTCATCGGCAATTATACTTACAACTCCTGTTGGTTCAGGAACTGAAAAATTAAAATGTGAGCTAGCAACTGGGTTTACTGTACTAAAAAGTTGACTGTATTTATCACACCAACCCGCATAATAAATTAGCCTTTCTATACTTAAAGTAACTTCATTTTCTGCATTTATTTTTTTATAGCCCATTTGTAGCATTTCTTCTACAAACTGAACTTTTCTGCCTTCAAGCATTTCGGCAATACGGTATAAAATTTGGCTGCGGTTAAATGCAGATTTACTGCTCCAATTAGTAAATGAATTTCTTGCTACAACAACAGCATTTCTAAAATCTTTTCTACTTGCTAAACAAATATTAGCCATTGTTTCTTGTTGTTTATTTTTAAGCTCGTAAAATCTTCCACTTTCTGTTCTTGGAAATAGCCCACCAATATATAATTTGTAAGTTTTTAAAACTGGTATTCTCTTATTCATAGTTTAAAATTAAACAAAAAATGTGAGCTATTAATTAACTCACATTTACTTTAAAAAAGATTTTTTATTTATTTTTCTATAACGCCATCGCCTACATATTGACCGTTTCTGTAAATTGCAATACGTTTTAAAATACCGTTTTCATCATAAACATACGCTTTACCTGTTAAAAATAAATTATTTTTAAATTCGCCATCTTTCGTAATTTGTCTGTTTTTATTGTATAATGTATGTTGTCCGTTTAATACAGTTGGTGCAGCTGATGCTGTGATTGGCTTTTCATCTTTAGTAACTTGTACTTTTGGTGCATCTTTAACTTTTTCTTTTGATGCAACAAATTCTTTAGTTGGGTCAAATGTTTTAATTGAATTTACATCTACATTACCATCGTTATAGTTTTTAGTAGCTTTTAAATCTCCATTTTCATGGTATTCTTTAATTGTACCTGTTTCTTTTCCATTAACAAAAGTTACGTTAATAGCCACTTGTCCATTTTCATGGAAATATGTTTGTTCCCCTTCTCGTTTACATGCAGCATTAAATTTAAATTGATGTTGTACATTTCCATTATCGTAATATTGTGTTAGGCCACCAACCCATTTATTATTTTTCCACTGCCCTTCTTCTTGCACTTTGCCGTTTTCATAGTACATAATTGCATAACCATCTGGTCTTCCATTTACAAAAGTTACTTTTGTTTTTAAATTTCCATTACAAAAGTATTCCATCCATAAACCAATTTTTCTATTTTCTTTATAGCTTCCTTCTTCAACTTTTTGTGAAGCCGCATAACAATTATTTTGTTTGTGCTTACCATAAAGAATCCATTTGCCTTGTTTTCTTCCCGACACGTCAACATAATTAATTGTATCTTTTGTGTTTGGAACAAAATCCCATGTTTGCGCTTGCGAATGACTTTGTGAGATAGAGAAAAAAGCAACTATAATTAATATGTTAGTTAGGTTTTTCATTTTAATGCTAAATTTCTATAATCTAAGTTAGTTTAATTTTTACAAAAAGTCAACATAATCAATGAAAAACAGAAGGAAAGTTATTAAAATTAGACAAAAGCTAATAATTTTCCGATAAATTTTTAAAATTAAGGAAAATAAAATGCCCAACTAAATATAGCTGGGCATTGTTAATCATATAAAAGAAATTAATTTGCTTTTTTAGTTGGTGATGTTCCTCCTTTAGGTGGTTTTACACCGCCTGTATTACTGTTATTAACGCCAGTAGGCACATTTGCCGGAGGCATTCCTTCTAATTTCTTTTTAACTTGAGCAAAAATATCATCAGATGGTTCAGAGAAAAGTACGGCAGATGCGCCTGGTGTAGTATCTAATACATATTTAAAGCCGCCCTCTTTTGCAACAGACTCAATAGCTTTTTTTGCTTTTTCGTATATAGGAGCACTTAACTCAGCAGATTTTCTTTGATAATCTTGTTGTGCTTGCATTCTAAAATCTTCTATTCTACGTTGTATACTCATTAGTTCTTCTTCTTTTGTTTTACGAACTAAATCACTCATTTTATCAGCTTCGGTTTGGTAGGCTTGTAATTTATTTTCATATTCACTACTCATGGCTGCAACACTTTTTTCTAAATCTTTTAAATAATTTTGAGCAGCTTCTTTTGCGTTTTTAGTTTCAGGCATTATATTAATTAATGAATCTAAATTTACATGTGCTATTTTTTGTGCACTTAAATTTCCTAAGCTCATTAAGCTAATAGCAACAATTGCTATTTTTTTGATTGTGTTTTTCATTCTTATTTTATGTAACTGTTATTATTTTAATTTATTTTTTATAGCCTAAGTAAACAAGTACATCATCACTTTTATCATATTTACTATTGGCATATAATAAAGATACTTGTCCACTTTTATCCATTACAAAACCTAAACCAGATTTTTCGGCAACTGCTTTTATGGCATTATAAACTTTATCCTGTATTGGTTTTACTAATTCTTGGCGTTTTTTAAACAATTCTCCATCAACACCAAAACGTTGTTTTTGTAAATCTTTTACTTCTTTTTCTTTATTAATGATTTCGTTTTCGCGTTTCTTTTTCATATCATCTGTTAACAATACAGCATCCGCTTGGTAAGCCTTGTAAAGTTTATCAACCTCTGCGTATTTTGTTTCAATTTCTTTTTGCCACTGTACACTTGTTTTATCAAGTTCAGTTTGAGCTGCTTTATACTCTGGAATTTGGCCCATAATATAATCTGTATCAACATACCCAAATTTTGCAGCGGTGTGTTGAGCTTTAACGTAACTAAATACGGTTACAAAAAATATAAAAACTAACTTTTTCATTTAAATTTTGTTTTAAGTTACTTCATAAAACGTGCCAATTTACAAATTATCGCTGAATTAACGTTTTTTTGGTAAAATTATTATTGTTTAAAATTAGGTATATGGTGTTTTATACCGTTTATTTAGCAAACTTTCGTTTTCTTAAATAAAATTGGCAGGAGCCAATAATTATTAGTAAAAGTAAAGGAGCCAACACATTTAACCGTTGCCAATAACCTTTATGTTCTTCTACTTTCTTTTTATCAAGTAATCGTAATTTTACTTCGCGCGTTCGTAGTTGAAGTAGTCCTTCGTCATCTAACAAATAATTAACACAATTAATCAAAAACGTTTTATTTGCAAAGGTTTGTCGGGTAAATTTATCATATCCTAAAGGGAAAAGTTGCCCTGTGCTTTTACTAATATCATTGCGTGCAACATCTCCATTAGCTACAATTATTTGTTTAGTTGGTTTACCTTTATCAATATATTTAAAATTAGAATCGGAAAGTAAAGAATTTGGTAATCTATACTCTACAAAGCTATTAAAACTACCCTCAAGTAAAACAGCAACTGGCAAATAAGGATTATTGTATTGTTTGGGTGTAGGCTTATACTGTACACTTGCTAAAAACAAACGTGCCGGAGTTGGTTGTGTTTTAGTATATCTTGATGTTTTTAGTAGTATAGTTTTCTTAATTCCGTTTGCTTTAATTGTATCAATAGTGCTGCAGTAATCTAACCTAATTAAATCTAAGTTTTTTACTATAGGATGGGCATTATCAGGTAAAATTAAAGGGTTATATACCATGGGAAAGGTTTAAAATTTGGTTGCCCGTTTTTAAATCCAACATTTATAGGAATTGTGGCACATTGTAAATCTTGAACGAGTACATTATTTAAACGTACGCCATATTTAAAAAGCATATCGTCGATTCTTAAATTTTTATTTAAGCCTATACTGTAACCTTTTATGTTTAGAGTATCTCTATCAACATTTACGGGGTCAATTAACCATAAAACCTTTCCTCCATTCATTATAAATTGGTCAATTATAAACTTATCTTTATCGCTAAATGCACTATCTGGTTGAGCAATAATAATGCAATTACTTTCTTTTAATGTTGCTAATTTGCCTAAAATGGGTGTACGGTTTACTTCATAATATTCTGCCAATGCTCTTGCAAAATCATACCTTTGTAAGGTATCCAATTCGTTGTGACCTTCTATAAATGTTACTTGTTTATCTTTTATGCGTTGTAATTTTCTAATGGCGTTACTTAAACTATATTCTAACTCTTGTACGCTATTATTAATACACTCTTCAGGGGCAATTCCTACTTGTCTTTTAAAAATTTGCCATACAGTTTCACGACCTTTATAAGTAACAATTGCTCCTGGCCAAATTAAAGTTTCAAGTTTTTTATCGTTTTTATTTTCAACAACTTGTTCAGGTAACAAGCCTTTTTCGTAAAGTTGCTTTTCTAAATTTCCTTTTTCTGTTTCGTTTAAACCTTCACCAGGAATAATAAATTCATATTGAATTTGGTTTTTAGAAAATGCTCTAAACTCATCTAATAACTCTTTGGCTTCGTTTCTTAATCGAGTAAAGCTTGGGTTGAAATTCCCTTGTAAATATACCTTTAAATAAACCTCATCATTTATTTGTTTTAATAAATCTTTAGTTGTAGAAGCTAAGGTGTATCTTTTTTCTGTAGTTAAATCAAACCGTTTAAATGCTAATGAACTTACATAATTAATAATAATTACAATTAGTAACATTAAAACTAAACTTATAATGTTTTTTTGTTTATTAGCAGTATTATGTTGTTTATTAACTACCATTTTCTGCTTTCTAAAACTAATTTGGTAAGTAAATTAAAAATGGCAATTACAGATAAAAAGTAAATTACATCTCTAGTATCTAAAACACCTCTACTCATACTAACATAGTGGTCGTTAATACCAAGGGTTTTCACAAAAGCATCGTACTTTCCAAAAAAACCACTTTGTGCAATAAAATCAAACCCTATGTAACTTAAAAAACATAGTAACAGTGCAATTATAAAAGCAATTACTTGGTTTTCGGCAATTGCACTTGCAAATGTACCAATTGCAACAAAACCAGCTCCTAAAAACAATAAACCAATATAAGAGCCCCACATACCCCCAGTATCAATTCCTGCCACATCTTTATTTACACTTAATTTTTGTACACTATAATAATAAATTAAAGTTGGCAGTAATGAAATTATAACTAAAGAAACACCTGCCAAATACTTAGCTAAAACTATTTGTAAATCGGTTAATGGGCGGGTTAATAGAAGTTCAATAGTTCCTGTTTTTTTTTCTTCAGAAAAAGAACGCATGGTTATGGCAGGAATTAAAAATAAATATACCCAAGGGCCAATAGTAAATAAAGGATCTATGTTTGCAAAACCATTATCAAGTATATTAGAGCCTCCGCCCTCACTTGGAATAACCCACATAAACACCCCAATTAAAGTTACAAATACACCAATTGCAATATACCCAATTAAAGAGCTTAAAAAACTTCTAATTTCTTTTATGTATAAGGTTAACATTATATTGCAAATTTAATTGTTATAACTTAATTTATAAAAGTAGTTTTAAAGATTGTACTTTTGATAAATTAATTTTAATTAAATGCCATATAGTAATATAAAACACTTATTTTTTGATTTAGATGATACACTTTGGGATTTTGAAAGTAATAGTAAATTGGTATTAATTAATTTATTTAAAAAATATAATTTAAATACTTTATTAAATACAAATTTTAATGATTTTTTTAAAACTTATAAAATTATTAATACACAGCTTTGGCAGCAATATTCATTAAATATAATTACTAAAAAATACTTAAGAATTTATAGGTTTGAATTAAGTTTTAATGTTTTTAACTATTCAAATATTGATTTAAGTGTTGCTTTTAGTGAAGATTACATTTCACTTTCGCCATATGGTACAAAACTTATACCACAAACTATTGAAGTTTTAGATTATTTAAAACCCAAATATCAATTACACATTATTACAAATGGTTTTAAAGAAGTGCAACACATAAAGTTAAATAACTGTAATTTATTGCCTTATTTTAATCAAGTAATTATAAGTGAAGAGCATCAAACCAATAAACCTGATAAAAGAATTTTTGAAATTGCGCAACAACTTGCAAAAGCATCTAAAAACGAATGTTTAATGATTGGTGATAATTTTGATAATGATATTATTGGTGCAAATAATGCTGGTTGGCAAGCTATATGGTTAAATAACAGTTCTAATACTCCTCCTAATTCTATTAATACCTTAAAGGATTTAACAAAATATTTATAGGATTATTATACTAAAAAAATAGTAAATTAGGGGCTTATTTTTATTATGGAAAATTTTTTAAAAACGTTAGGAATTAAAGAAATCAACGAAGGTTGTAGTACAGGAAGTAACTGGTTTTCAAGTGGAGATGTAATTGAATCGTTCAGCCCTGTTGATGGTAAGTTAATTGGTAAAATAAAAACAGCTACCAAATCAGATTATAGTAAAGTAATAACTGCATCGCGTGAGGCTTTTTTATTTTGGCGTTCTATACATGCACATAAGCGTGGTGAGTATGTAAGGCAATTTGGCGATAAATTAAGAGCTAAAAAAGCCGATTTAGGTAAATTAGTATCTTATGAGATGGGTAAATCATACCAAGAAGGACTAGGTGAAGTACAAGAAATGATTGATATTTGCGATTTTGCAGTAGGCTTATCTCGTCAATTATATGGATTAACTATTCAAAGTGAAAGAGTAAACCATAGAATGATGGAACAATGGCACCCGCTTGGTATAGTTGGAATAATATCCGCATTTAATTTTCCGGTTGCTGTTTGGAGTTGGAATACCGCCTTAGCATGGATATGCGGCAATGTTTGTATTTGGAAACCTTCAGAAAAAACACCTTTATGCTCAGTTGCATGCCAAAATATATGGAATGAAGTGGCGAAAGAAAATAATTTACCAAATGGAATTAGTTGTTTAATAAATGGAAATTTTGAAGTTGGAGAATGGTTAACTTCTGATACACATGTGCCATTAATTTCTGCAACAGGTTCAACACGAATGGGTAAAATAGTTGGTGCTAAAGTTGCTGAACGTTTTGGGAAAAGTATTTTAGAGTTAGGTGGTAATAATGCTATAATTATTACACCAAGTGCCGATTTAGATAATACTTTAATTGGTGCTGTATTTGGAGCTGTTGGCACTGCTGGTCAACGTTGCACTACAACCCGCCGTTTAATTATACACGAAAGTGTTTACGATAAGGTAAAAGAAAAATTAATAAAAGCTTATGCTCAATTAAAAATTGGTAATCCTTTAGATGAAAGTAACCATGTAGGGCCTTTAATAGACACACTTGCGGTTAAAGCCTATCAAAATGCTTTAGAGCGTGTTATCAGCGAAGGCGGAAAAATAATTGTAGCA
>CAZAPH010000015.1:0-21597 GCA_964487105.1 uncultured Akkermansia sp. | reverse complement strand
GTGTGTTAGAAGGTAAAGGATACGAAAGCGGTTGTTATGTTAAACCTGCAATTGCCGAAGCTAAAAACGATATGCAAATTGTACAACATGAAACTTTTGCTCCAATTTTATACATAATGAAATACAAAACAATTGACGAAGCTATTGCTTTACAAAATGATGTTCCTCAAGGCTTATCAAGCGCAATAATGACTTTAAATATACGTGAGGCCGAATTGTTTTTAAGCGCATGTGGAAGTGATTGCGGTATTGCAAATGTTAATATTGGTACAAGTGGTGCTGAAATTGGTGGAGCATTTGGTGGAGAAAAAGAAACAGGTGGTGGAAGAGAGAGCGGTAGCGATGCGTGGAAAGCATATATGCGTAGACAAACAAACACCGTTAATTATGGAAACACCTTACCATTAGCGCAGGGTATAAAATTTGATTTATAATAAATACATTATATTTTTTAGTATATTAGTCTATCTAATTTGAAACCCATTTACCATATAGGAAAGTATTTTATGCTTTTAAAACGCGTGTTTTCTAAGCCCGAAAATTTTAAAGTTTACTTTAACCAATTTTTATATGAAGTAAATTCTTTAGGTATTGGTTCATTAGGTTTAATAGCCATAATATCAATATTTATGGGTGGTGTAATTACAATTCAATCTGCCTATAATTTCACTAGTCCGTTTATACCTCGTTATGCAATTGGTTTAGGAACCAGAGAAAGTATTGTGTTAGAATTTTCGCCAACAATAGTATCATTGATATTAGCAGGTAAAGTTGGTTCTAATATTGCGTCTGAAATAGGAACTATGAGAATTTCAGAACAAATTGATGCCTTAGAGATTATGGGTATTAATTCTGCCGGTTATTTAATTAGGCCCAAAATTTTAGCAGCAATGTTTATAAACCCATTTTTAATTTCAATTAGTATGTTTTTGGGTGTATTAGGAGGGTTTTTATTTGGTGTGTTTTCGGGTGCTTGCGATGCTGAAAAATATATTTTTGGCATACAGAGTTTTTTTATTCCCTACAATATTGTATATGCATTAACCAAAACTGTAGTGTTTGCATTTGTTATTACATCAGTATCTGCTTATCATGGCTATTATACAAGTGGTGGTGCTCTAGAGGTAGGAAAAGCAAGTACAAAATCAGTTGTTTACAATAGTATTTTAATTTTAATTATCAATTTAATAATTACCAAATTAATGTTGGTTTAATATGATTGAAATTAAACAAATTAATAAAACCTTTGGTGATAGGCATGTTGTAAAAGATGTAACATTTACTTTTGAAGCTGGTAAAACAAATTTAATAATTGGCGAAAGTGGATGCGGAAAAACAACCGTTTTAAAACTAATGGTTGGTCTTCATCAAATAGATAGCGGTGAAATATTATACCACAACCAAAATTTTGCTGCAATGAAACAAAAAGAACAGCAAGAGATTAGAAAAGAAATTGGTATGTTATTTCAAGGTGGCGCGTTATTTGACTCTCAAACTTTAGAAGAAAATGTTAGATTCCCTTTAGACATGTTTACTACACTTTCAAAATCTGAAAAAACGGATAGGGTAAATTTTTGCTTAGAGCGTGTTCAACTTACTGGTAGAAATACATTATACACTGCCGAATTAAGCGGAGGTATGAAAAAAAGAGCTGCACTTGCCAGAGCAATTGCAAATAATCCTAAATATTTATTTTGCGACGAACCAAACTCTGGCCTAGATCCTAAAACAAGTATTGTAATAGATGAATTAATAAGTGATATTACTAAAGAGTATAATATTACAACAATAATTGTTACACACGATATGAACAGCGTTATACAAATTGGAGAAAAGATTATGTTTGTTTACAAAGGTCAAAATTGGTGGGAAGGGGATAAATCAAAAATATTAAACTCAGATAATAAAGAGTTATTTGATTTTGTTTTTGCTAGTAATTTTATGAAACAATTTTTTGGAAAATAATATTATTTCCCCACTTAAACCCAAATTATGCATTAGGATTTGGGTTAAAAACAGAAAAGCCCCTAAGTATAATACTTAAGGGCTAATCAGCTAACTAAACACAAATTTTATTTTGCTTCAACTGTAGTAGTTGCAGCAGCAGCAGCAGAATCAGTTGTAGCAGTAGCAGCATCAGTTACTTCAGTAACAGCAGCGTTCATTGATTCAGTTAATGCAGTAGCAATAGAATCAGCGATACGTTTTGCATCAGCTTCAGCTTTAGCTTTTTCTTCAGCAGAAGGACCACAAGCAACAAATGATGTAGCTAATAAAGCCACAGCGATAATTGAGAATACTTTTTTCATTTTTTTCAGTTTTTAATTGTTTGTTAATTTTACATTTATACATGTTTTTAAAAATGGTAACCCAAAAAATTAATAAAAAATAAAATAAAATCGTAATTAATTGATTTACAGACGAATAATTTTATTTTAAAATAGATTACCCCACCCTATTAAACACTTTTTTTTAAAAAATGATTTGCAAGGGTTACCTTTAACATTTTAATGTATTAACTAAAACAAAGCTTATGTCGAAAAGCAATTTGCAATTTACCGACAGCCAATTTATTACTGGGTTAAAAGCCAATAATAATGAGGTTTTAAATGCTTTGTATAAAAAGTACTATAATCTCGTTCTTAAACTTGTTGTAAATAATAATGGTAATAGCGAACAGGCTCAAGATCTGTATCAGGAAACTATTATTGCCGTATTTGAAAATGTTCAAAAAACACAATTTGAATTAAACTGTCAGTTACAAACTTATATTTATTCAATTGCAAAAAGATTGTGGTTAAAACAGCTTAAAAAAAATGGCTCTACTTTTCTTTTTAAAGAAGATGAAGAGAGTGATTTGGTAGATGTTACTGATGATATTCAACACCATCATGAAAAAGAAAACAATATTTTAAAAATGAACAATAGTTTGGAGCTTTTAGGCGAGCCTTGTAAAACATTGATTCAGGATTTTTACATTCATAAAAAAAGTATGGATGAAATTGCTGAAAAATTTGGTTATACAAATGCCGATAATGCTAAAACACAAAAATATAAATGCTTACAACGATTAAAAAAGTATTTTTTTAATAAAGAAATTGAAATAAACGAAGAATAAAGAAAGATGAGACCTACTGAATTATTTGACCTTTACCTTAACAATCAACTATCAACCGAAAACAAAAAGTTGTTTGAAGAAAGAATGTTAAACGATAATGCGTTTAAACAAGCCTTTGAACAACATAAAGAATTTATTGAAGTTTTAAATGCTGCCGAAAACCAAAAAAACCTAAAGTTTAAATTAAAAACCATACACCAAACAGCATTTGGTAACGATGCTAAAATTATTTCTTTAACATCTAAACCAAGCTTTTTTAAACATTATGGTAAAACCATAACTGTTGCCGCATGTACAACATTAATTGTAATGTTAATTTCATTTTCGTGGATTAACCAACAAAAAGCTACAAATGGCGAGCTAACTGAATTAAGAAGAGATGTAGAAGTTTTAAAACAAACTAACGGTGTAATTGTAGATGAAATTGTAAAAACAAACACAAAATTAAACTACGCACCTGCTAATTATGAAGGTAGTGCTTTTGCCTTAAACAATAATGGTTACATAATTACAAGTTACCACATGATTAAAGATGCGGATAGTGTTTTAATTGAAAACAAACAATTGTCTCGTGTGCTTGCAAATGTTGTTTATACAGATTCGAAATTAGATTTAGCTGTTTTAAGAATTTCTGATATTGTTAAAGTAAAAGATTGGCAAGTACCTTTTACACTAAGTAATAAAAAAATAGAAGTTGGCGAAAAAGTTTTTACACTTGGATATCCAAGAAAAGATATGGTATATGGCGAAGGCTCGTTAAGTTCATTAAGTGGGTACACAAACGACACCACCATGTATCAAATTAGTATTCCTATTAACCCCGGTAATAGCGGCGGACCTTTATTAGATGACCAAGCAAATATTATTGGCATAATTAGAGGTAAAAATAAAGTTGCCGAAGGAACAGGTTTTGCTGTTAAAGCGGAGCAAGTTATCTGTTCGATAAATGAATATGCAAAAAACAACAATTTATCAGATTTACAAATTGCCGTAAACAAAAAATCATTGCTTAAAAATTTAAAACGTACTGAACAAATTAAAAAGGCAAACCCTTATGTGTTTAATGTTTTGGTATATGCTAATTCAAAATAAATTAGCATACCAACATTTTTATAGCCTTTTAAATAATTCTTTTATATAATCAATAGTTGCAATTTCTTTATAATTATCGCCAAAAGCATGGTTCCACATGAAAGGTAAATTGTAACTAACGTGTGCCATTTTAGTTATTGTATCGTCATCCCATTGTGCGCTTAATTTTTTAGGTAATTCAATTTTATGTTTGCTAATCATTTGCATAAACTCTGCATGACCAATAGGGTAAATATCTTGTAAATGTTGAAAAATTATGCAATTTGCTAAACAATGCCTAGTTCCTAAAATTTTGCTTAATCCATAACTTAATGCATGGCAAACACCAACTTCGCTATACGTTAAACTTAAACCACCCATTAAGGAAGCAACCATTAATTTATCATCATTATCAGGATTTTGCCCAGAGTTATTATTTAAATAAACTTCGCGACAAAGTTGTAGAGCTTGATTGCCGTATGCTAAACTAAACGCATTGTTTTTAATACCATAATGCGATTCTATACAATGTATGTATGTGTCCATTCCGGTATAAAACCACCAATCTTTAGGCACTGTAGAGATAAGTTCGGGATCTAAAATTACCTGATTAAAAACAGTCCAATCACATTTTAAACCTAATTTTTTTTCTGGACCAGTTAATACTGCAGTCATACTAACTTCTGCTCCTGTACCACTAATAGTTGGAACACCTAAATGATAAACCCCAGGGTTTTTAATTAAATTTAACCCTTGGTAAAGTGTTGATGAACCTTCGTTAGTTAACATTAAAGATAAAGCTTTGGCAATATCCATAATGCTTCCGCCTCCAATACCAATAACTCCACTTGGTAAGCCATTTAATTTTAAAATTTCATCGCGTAATTTATCTATTTGCTCGGTAGTTGGCTCGTGTGGGTCAACATCAATAAAATAAACTAAATCTTTTGAAGTGTTTTGTAAATTATTTTCGAGTGATTTTCCTTTAAAATAATTATCTACTATATAAACAAAATAGCCATTATTTAAACTCCTAATAGGTTTAACGGTTTCGGCTAATTGAGAAAAACTTCCTCTACCAAAAGTTACCTTATCAATATTTTTAAAATTTTTATGTGTCATTATTTTATAAAATTAATTATTCTTTTTAAAAAAACTTAATTTAATTATTGGTAAAGCTGTAAGTATTATTAACGCTATAAAAACGTAGCCTAAATAATTGGTAATTGATGGAAATAAAACAACAGAAACATACCCAATTGCAGTTAAACTAACTATCCATAAAATAGCACCTATTATATTATATAGCATAAATTTTTTAAAATCAATTTTTATGGCACCTGCCAAAATTGGAGCAAAGGTTCTAATTACTGGTAAAAATCTTGCTATAATTAGCACCATATTTCCACCATATTTATCGTAAGCTTTTTGTGTAGTTACTAAATGTTTTTTTTTAAAGATTAAACCATCTTCTTTTTTAAAAAGCATATCTCCGCTTTTATATCCAAACCAAAAGCCGAATAAGTTTCCTAAAACTGCTGCGGTTATAAGTAATACAACCATTGTAAAGTAATTTACACCTAATAAGTGTGGTTTAGATTTACATAAAATTCCAGCTAGTAAGATTAAATTATCTCCAGGTAAAAAAAAACCAATTAATAAACCTGTTTCAGAAAAAACAACTAAAAGCAATAACCATAAACCACCATATTGAATAATGCTATTAGGATTTGTAAGTTGCTTTAAAAATTCCCACATTATAAATATTTCCCTAATCGAATTACCAAATCAACGCATCGGTTACTATATCCCCACTCATTATCGTACCATCCAATAATTTTAACTAAGTTACCTACTATGCTTGTAAATTCGGCATCAAATAAAACACTATGGCTATTTCCAATAACATCAACTCCAACAATGGGTTCGTCGGTATATTGTAAAATACCCTTTAAATTAGTATTTGCTGCTATTTTGTATGCTTGGTTAAGTTGCTCAACAGTTATTGGTTTATTTAAAACACAGGTAATATCTGTTAATGAACCATCAGGAACAGGAACTCGCATACCGCAACCTCCAATTTTACCTTCTAAATCAGGAAAAATTTTAGTAATAGCTTTAGCTGCACCAGTTGAGGTTGGAATAATACTCATTGCAGCAGCACGAGCTCTTCTTAAATCTTTATGAGGAGCATCGTGAATACGTTGATCATTAGTGTATGAATGTACAGTTGTTATGTAGGCTTCTTCAATATCAAACTCTTTTAAAACCTTTAACATTGGCGCAGCGCAATTAGTTGTACAGCTTGCGTTTGAAATAATAGAAACATCTTTTGTAATTACTTCGTCGTTTACACCTAAAACTACAGAAACAATATCATCATCTTTTGCTGGCGCTGATAAAATAACTTTTTTAGCCCCTGCCTTAATATGCTTTTGCAAATCAATTTTAGAAAGAAACAAGCCTGTACTCTCTAGTACAATATCTATGTCAAATTGTTTCCATGGTAATTCTTCAGGATTTTTAATTGCAGTAACGGTAATGTTTTTATTATTAATTACTATTGTATTTTCGGTATAACTTATATCTCCATTAAATTGTTTATGTATAGAGTCGTATTTAAATAAATGTGCTAGCGTTTTTGTATTGGTTAAATCATTAATACAAACTACTTCAATTTGTTCGTGTTTTAAGGCATTGCGTAAAAAAGTTCTTCCAATTCTACCAAAACCATTAATTGCAACTTTAATTTTTTTCATTGTTTAAATGTTTTTTTTCTTTTGTTTTTAAATTAAATTTAAACCATTTTTCGTTTTCAGAAATTAGAACATGTGTACTATCAAATGGTTTAACCAACTCTGTAGAAAGTTGTATTTCTTTTTGTGTAATATTATTACTAATTACAAAATATTCATGCGGTTGATATATTTTAAACGCAGAATAATACTTATCAATAAATTCAATATGCCTGTTGTAGGATTTAATTTTTTGTCCTTTTAAATTATATAAATCATCTGCGCTTGAGCCTATTAAACCTGCTACACAAGCCACAACTGTACTATCGTATAAATTTATTTTAATATTTGCGTAAGTTGGTTCAATAATAACTTTTTCATTTTTATCTACTAAACCAAATAAAGATGTTCCAGTAACATGTTGTTCTATAATAAAATAATCATTTAATTCAGACGGTGAAATTCCATCGTATTCATTAAATGTTTTTTGATTAAATTCATTATCTATTAAATATTTTTTTTTATTAAAATACACTTTAAATAAGTTTGAATTAATTTGTAAATCTTCTTTTGCTGATTTACTTAAAGCAAACACGCTTGTTGTATCTTTTCCATTATACTTAATTATTAATTTTTGACCATTAACATTATAATAATTACAAACAAATGTTGGAACTAAAGTTCTAATAAACTTATTAGCTGAAGGCATTGGTTTTTTAAGGCAAGCCATACATATTTTAGAATTAAATGCAATAATTGTATCATAACTATTTTGAGTAATGGCTTTATTATTATATTTTACAATATATTTTTTATTTTCTTTTACAAATGTAAATTGACTTTTATACTTAGGTAAATTGAGAATAATAATTAAAAGAGTTAATATGCTTTTGCTATTAATCATGTTTAAATTATTTAAATTTACTTAAAATTAATTTAAAGTAATTTAAATTGACTTTTTTTGTGTTTTATTTAATTCTCTTAAAACTGTTAAACTTTTTAATTGTCCAAAATTAGGGATATGAAAAGCGTAATAAGCTAAAAGTCCGTCTATTAAATTTTGTTTTAAACTATTATTAAGTTTAATGGTATAATTATTTTGGTTTAATAAAACAGATAATATTTTAGATTGTTCAAAATCAAAACCCAGAGGTAAAACAAGTGCGTAAGGAGTAAATTCGCCAGCTCTACAATCAAAATAGTTATTAAAATTATTAAAATTATTTTGGGGTTCAATGCCTAAATATTTTGTTAGTTCAATTAAAAAATAACACACATAGTTTAATAAATTGTCTTCTGTTTCTGCATTAATAGTTAAAATGTTTTCTTGTAAAAAATTAAACAAATGTGGGTTGCTGTGTTGTTCTCGTACTGTTTTTACTATTATTTCAGCAATTATTTGTATGATACTTATTTTTTCTAGAGAATTAAAAATAGAATCGGGCACAAAAGCTACATGTGTTTCATTTAATTGATGTAATTCTTTATTTTGTTTAATAACCAACTCTACATTAACAATTGATAACGGTAAAAGAGAGCTGATTTTAATTTTAGATTTAGGTGAATTACTTGCAAAACACAAACAGTCTATCATTCCATGGTTTAATGAAAATATTTTTACGATACACTTTTTATTTGCAAGGTTAATTTTATTTACAACAATTGCTTTGTCTTTAACTAACATTAATTAATTACAAGAATTTTAGTAATTGCTTTTTGATCTCCTGTGGTACTTAAGGAATAAACAATATAAACTCCACTTGTTACATGATTTCCTGAAAGTGTATTAAGGCTCCATTCAACTTGTCCTCCTTTTGATTTTGTTTCCCAAACAATATTTCCGGCTTCATCACATATTTTTATTATACAATTATCAATTAATCCTTTAATTAAAACGGAGCCTTGGTATCCGGGCCTTACAGGGTTAGGAAATGCAACTACTTGATTTAAGAACTCTTCGCCTTGTAGAACTGTACTTCGATACGATTGTAAACCATACAATGTACCAAAATAAACATCACCTGTTTTTTCATCGTAATTAATATCAATAATTTCGTTAGAGTATAGAGGGCTATTTTCAGCTGTAAAATGATGAATTTGTTGTAAACCATCTGCCGAAAAACAATATACGCCGCTTCGTGCAGTAGCAATCCATTTATTATTTGCTCCATCTATACAAATTTCATTTACAACGTCTTTATCTAAAAGTAATTCAACATTACCATCTTGAATAATTTTAATTGGTTGGCCATCTCTACTATTTTGCGAAAATATGTTTGCAGTATTATAAAATACTCTAACTCCGGCATCTGTACCTACCCATATTTTATTGTCTTTGTCTTCAATTAAACAATGTACTTCGTTTACACCAAGGTTTCCGGTGCCTTCGTCTTTATTTAATAAAATAAAATTGTTATTTAAAATTGGTGGGTTAATGTTATCCCCTGGGTTGTAAACCGTTAATCCTCCACCATCTTCATGTGCAATCCAAATAAATCCATTTTTATCTATAATAAATCGCCTAGCATATTTATTTGAAAAAAAATCAAAAGGTTGGTATATTCCGTTTATTGTGTAAACGCCTAAATAAGCATTTACATTATTATTAACTTGCCACATGTTTCCCTTTTTATCAAATTTAACTTCGCTGCAATGCGAAGAGTTTTCATAAGCTTCAGGAAAATTAGGGAAAGTGTTTTTATTAAAAATTTTTGTATTTACATTGTTAGTATATTCTAATATTCCATTAAACCAACTTCCTGCATAAAATTTTGTTTTATCTTTTCTATCAAAATAAATATTTGTAAAATCAATAATTCTTTTCCCATCTTTATCTTTTGGTAAAATATGCACCCATTTTTCGCCATCATAAATATCAATTGGTAAGTCTAAAATTGGACTTTTACCTCCTTTTTCAGGGTTACTAGGAGAAACTCCAATTTTTCCATCAAAAACATCTATGTTACTAATGTATCTACTTGAGCAGCCTTCTACATTTACAATATATTGTTTGTAAAAAGGGCTTGGACCATTGGTGTAAAAAAGTCCATTTAACCTATCAGCAACAAAATACTCTTGTGAATTTTCTGAATTTATATTAAAATAAATATCTTCAACAGAAATTAAAGAATCATTACATCCTGTTAAATAATCTCTAGAAGTAGAATTTGAGCCACGTAATATTTTAACACCATATTGATCTATATAAGAAAAATGATTTCCATCATTATAAGGGAAACCAAAAATTGTTGATGGATAGGCTATTGATGTTTTAACCCAATTAGTAATCTGATCAAATTCATACAATGTATCTTTTAATACAACGTTTTCGTTTAATCTCCATGGGTTATAGGTTGCAAAAACTTTATTAGCTCAAATTACCACAGAGCCACAGGGCTTGCTATCGCTATTATTTGGGAAATTTATTTTTTGCCTATTTTTAAATTTTACTGGAATTTTTAATTTGTAATTAATTTTATATAATCCATTAATTGTTGCTGCATAAATTAATGAATCGTTAATAGCGGTTTGAAAAGTTTCGGTTCCATAATTACTTGATGAAAGGTAGTACGTATCTTTTACTTCTATCTTATCTAAATCAAAAACTACAATTCCAAACCCGCATGAAAAATAAGCTAAGTTATTTTTAAAAAACACGTTGTTAATTGTTTTTTTTCCATTTACAATTTTTAATTTAATGTACGGATAATTGGTTACTTTATTAGTTAAGTCAATTATATCAATATTACAATTTTCATAAATAACAACAAGTTTAGTTTTATTGGAGTTTGCTCTTATAATTTTAATTCCTACATCACTTAATCCATTAATTTTATTTAGTTTATCTGATGTTATTTCTTTATTGTTTACAACATTATCAAAAGATACATCAGAAATAATTATTCCAGTATAATTAGATGTGTAAAGTTTATTATTAAAAAATGTAATAGAATTACAATTTCTATTTCCTACATGATCTTGCCATGTTCTTGGGCCCGTTTGCGGAAATACATTAAACGAAAAAAAAATTAATATTAAAACTATTTTGCTTCTCATTAAACTAAAGTAACTCAAGTAAGTAACGCTAAGGTATTAAATTTATTGCAAAAAAATAGAATAAATGTGTATTGTAAATTCTATATTTGTACTCTTGGCCTTGTAGTTCAACTGGATAGAATGCCAGATTCCGGTTCTGGTGGTTGGGGGTTCGAATCCCTTCAAGGTCACTTTTAATCTTTTAATTACCTAAGTTAGTCTAAATTTTTTATAATTAGTTTTAAATATACGTTAAAGCGTTGGCTGTACTTCAAATTACTTTATAATTTTGCCAACTAATTATTAAAAACATGAAAAAATTTTACTTAATTACTCTTATTTCTTGTGCATCATTTTTTAATTTTTATAGAGCTGATGAAGGAATGTATTTACCATACATTTTAGGTACTAAAGTGTATAACAATATGGTTAAAAATGGTTTAAAATTAACTAAAGACCAATTATATAGTATAAACAAAAGCAGTATTAAAGATGCAATTGTATTATTTGGCAGAGGCTGTACTGCCGAAATAGTGAGCAACGAAGGGTTACTTTTCACAAACCATCACTGTGGATATAATAATATTGCTGAGGCAAGTAGTGTAGCGCATAATTATTTACAAGATGGTTTTTGGGCAAAAACAAAACAAGAAGAAATTGCATGCCCAGGTTTAAGTGTATTGTTTTTAGAAAAAGCTGAAGATGTTACAGCTATGGTTAATACTAAACTTAAAGGATTAAATTCAAATGAAATTTCGGCTAAATTACCTACTATTTTGATGGAATTAAGTGCCGAAGCCAGTAAACAAAGCGGTAAAGAAGTTAAAATTAATTCGTTTTACAAAGGCAATCAATTTATACAATTTACTTATGTTAAATATACTGATGTGAGACTAGTTGGCGCTCCTCCAGAAAGTATTGGTAAATTTGGTGGTGATACTGATAATTGGGAATGGCCAAGACACACAGGTGATTTTTCAATTTTTAGAGTTTATATGAGTAAAGATGGTAAACCTGCTGATTATTCTGTTGATAATGTGCCTTTAAAGCCTAAACATTTTTTGCCAGTTTCAATTAAAGGAGTTAAAAATGGTGATTACGCCATGATTTTTGGATACCCTGGCGGCACTAATAGATATGAAACATCTTATGGTTTAAAACTAAAGGTTGATATTGAAAATCCTAATTTAGTAGAGTTACGCGATGCTCGTTTAAAATTTATGCATACCGAAATGGTTAAAGACCCTGCAGTAAAATTAAAATTAGCTAGTAACTATGCCTATGTAGCTAATTATTGGAAATTTTTTGATGGTGAAAGTAAACAAATAATTAAAAATAATGTAATTGAAAGAAAACAAAAAGACGAAGCCGCTTTTGAATTATGGGCAAAAGGAAAAAAAGAATATGAAAATATTTTTGCCAACATAAAAGCAACTTATGATAATTGGAAACCTTATACAAAACATAGAGTTTATATCAATGAAGGGATTTTAGGTTCATCTATTTTAGCAATGGCTAATTCTTTAAACCCATTACAAAATGCTTTAACTAAAAACAACGCCAACCTTATTAAAGAACAAACAGAAAAAGCTAAACTTGTATTTAAGACTTTTAATGAAGCGCACGATATTCCTTCAGATAAAAATATTGTGGCAGCAATGATACAAATGTTTTATAAAAACATTGATCCCTCTCAACGTCCAGAAAGTTTTTATACCAATCTTAAAACTTATGGTAATTTAGATTCTGATGAAACCTATATTAAATTTGCTAATGCTATGTTTAACAATAGCATTTTAGTTGATGTTGCTAAATTTAATTCTTTTATTGCTAAACCAGATTCTGTAACATTAAAAAATGATTTAGCTTTTCAAACAGCATCTGCTTTTATAAAAAATTACACAAACAATTATGCTAATTATTTTACTGACTTTAATAATAAACTAAATACATACAGCCAACTTTATTTAAAAGGAATTTTAGAAATGAATGCTAATAATGATGCATTATACCCAGACGCAAACCAAACCATGCGTGTAAGTTATGGCAATGTTAAATCGTATAGCCCTAAAGATGGTACAGTTTGTAAAGAAGTTTGTACTGCAACTGGTATTTTAGAAAAATACAAACCTGGAGATTATGAATTTGATGCGCCTAAAAAACTTATAGAATTAATAAAGGCTAAAGATTTTGGCCAATATGCTGATAAACAAACTAAAGATTTAGTAGTTGGCTTTATAAGTAATAACGATATAACGGGTGGTAATTCAGGCTCGCCCGTGTTAAATGCAAAAGGCGAACTTATAGGACTAGCTTTTGATGGTAATTACGAAGCTTTAAGTCATAAAATTGCTGTAGATAAAGATTTAAACCGTACTATTAGTTTAGACATTAGATATATGTTATTTGTAATTGATAAACTTGGTGGGGCAACAAACATAATAAACGAATTACAACTGGTAAAACAATAATTAAAAATTAATTAATCTGCTCTTATTTTTCCATTTTTAATTATGTAATCAAAGCCATTTATATTAAATCGTTTATTAATTGCTTGATTTTGTAAATTATCTATATCTTGTTCTATTGTGTGTAAACTGCCTTTGGTTTTGTATGCAATATTTAAATAATCTGCGTTAATTTCCATACCTTCATATACACCACAAAGTATTACACGCACAGGTATTTTAACTTTCGAAATTAAATTTATATCTCTTACTTTTGCCCAGTTATCTGCAATTAATAGTATTTGATTAAGTTTTTTATACTTTTTAATTCCAACTAAAATTGCTTCAACAACATTTTCAGGACTATCACCTCCTTCGCCCTTTTTAATAACATGTTTTATAGTTTCAATTAAATCTTCCGAAGCGTTTGCTTTACAAGTATAAATGCCTCCTGTTACACCAATTTTTTTTTCCGCATCAGCTTTATTATCTCCATCATTAAAAAAAACAAAATATTGTTGTGCTGTATCTTTAATAAAAAATAAATGCAACCAAGTATTTAATTGTTTTGCATAAGGGTACATGCTGCTTGTTAAATCCGTTACAATTAAATTTTTCTTCCATTTTTTATTTCGTTGTATAACTTTATAAATCGAATTATTTAAAGTATCATCTGGGTCAGGTGTAAAATCAGGATGTTCAACTGTTGTTCTACTTTCAAAATCAAATTTTCCAAATCTAGTATAAACTTTATAAACACCATCTAAGTTTCCTTTTTTAAAATTCCCTTCAGATTTAATATGTCCATTATTATAGTAATTAATTTCTAGACCCTCTTTAATTCCATTTTTATAATTTTCAATTAATTCTTTTTTACAAAATTTATTATAATACGTTATTGGGCCATCAATAATCCCATTATTGTAAAATGTTTCTTGTTTAACACAACCCGACTGATACCAAGTAATTTCTAAGCCTTGTTTTTTTCCTTGTTTATAAACCGTTTCTTTTTTAAGTTTTTGATTATTATAAAACTCACGCCAAACACCCATTTTTAGGCTATCTTTTGTAGTTATGTTTATAGTATCGTCATCATGCAGTTGAAAAGAAAGAAATTGAGCATTACACTTTAAAAATATAATTAACAAAATACAAATATTAACTAATCGCATAATACTAAACCTCCATAAATTTCATTAATTTTGTTTATTATATCAAATTTATGAAGGATAAAATTTCAAAATTGTTATTAGAGGTTGAAGAAACTATAATTAACAACGAAATACAATTAGAAGAATTAAGAATTAAATGGTTAAGCAAAAAAGGAGAAATTAGTTCCCTTTTTGATGATTTTAAAAATGTTCCTTCGGAATTAAAAAAAGAAGTTGGTCAACAATTAAATATATTAAAAACAAAAGCAAACGAAAAAATTATTGCGCTAAAAGAAACATTTGATCAAAATAAAGATTCTGAAAAATCAAACAATTTAGATTTAACTTTACCCGGAATCCCTTTAAATCAAATTGGCGCAGCACATCCTTTAAGTATTGTAAAAAATCAAATCATCGAAATTTTTTCTAAAATTGGCTTTACCGTTAGTGAAGGAAGAGAAATTGAAGATGATTGGCACAACTTTAGCGCACTAAACACTCCACAAAATCATCCTGCACGCGATATGCAAGATACTTTTTATATTAATTTAAATCCTGAAATGGTTTTACGAACTCAAACTAGTAGTGTTCAAGTTCACATCATGGAAAACCAAAAACCACCAATAAGAACTATTAGCCCAGGTAGAGTTTATAGGAGCGAAGCTATTAGCGCACGTGCACATTGTCAATTTCATCAAGTTGAAGGTTTATATATTGATGAAAAAGTTTCTTTTGCTGATTTAAAACAAACCCTTCTGTATTTTGCTAAAGAAATGTTTGGTGAAGAAACAAAAATTAGATTAAGACCAAGTTATTTCCCTTTTACCGAACCTAGTGCTGAAATGGATATTAGTTGCACAATTTGTAAAGGAAAGGGATGTAACATTTGTAAAGGAACGGGCTGGGTAGAAATTTTAGGTTGCGGAATGGTGGACCCTCAAGTGCTTACAAATTGCGGCATTAACCATAATCAATTTAAAGGGTTTGCTTTTGGTATGGGTATTGAAAGAATTACAATGCTTAAATACCAAATTAAAGATTTACGTTTATTTTTTGAAAACGATGTGCGCTTTTTAAAACAATTTACATCAGCATAAATGACTCAAAACAATAGGTTAAACACCATTTTAAACATGCTTAACACTGAGCCTAACGATTTGTTTTTAAATTACTCTTTAGGGATAGAATATCTTGCTATGGAAAATTACACTTTAGCAATTCAACAATTTAATATAAGTTTAAATCTTAATAATAATTACCATACAGCCAATTATCAATTAGGTAAATGTTACCAAGCCATTAACGACATTGATAATGCCATTTTAAATTTTAAACAAGGTTTAGAAAAGGCAAAACAACAAAAAAACAATAAAGCAATTAATGAATTTAATGAGGCAATTTTTTTAATTGAAGATTAATTTAGAAAATTTTTATAAATGACTACAGAGCAATTTAAACAATTAATATTACAAGGAATTCCCGAACAATTACCGCAAAAAAAAACATATGACTTTGCTATAAATCACGCACCTAAACGCAAAGCCATTTTAAATAACGATGAAAAAAAACTAGCCATAGAAAATGCGTTGCGTTATTTTGATGCTAAACATCATGCCGTATTAGCAAAAGAGTTTGCTGAAGAACTAAATACCTATGGGAGAATTTACATGTATCGTTTTCGCCCCGATTATAAAATTTATGCACGCCCTATTTTAGATTATCCGCACCAAAGTATTCAAGCGGCTGCAATTATGCACATGTTAAGCAATAATTTAGATTATGCTGTAGCTCAACATCCGCATGAATTAATTACCTATGGTGGAAATGGCGCAGTGTTTTCAAACTGGGCACAGTATTTACTTACAATGCAATACTTAGCTACTATGACAGACGAACAAACATTGGTGTTGTATAGCGGACACCCTATGGGTTTATTTCCATCGCATAAAGATGCTCCAAGAGTTGTAGTTACAAACGGAATGATGATTCCGAATTACAGCAAACCTGATGATTGGGAAAAATTTAATGCCCTAGGCGTAACACAGTACGGGCAAATGACGGCGGGATCGTTTATGTACATTGGTCCGCAAGGTATTGTGCATGGCACAACAATTACCGTAATGAATGCTGCACGTAAAGTATCAAAATCGGAAGAAGATCGATTAGGAAAATTATTTGTAACCTGTGGCTTAGGTGGTATGAGTGGCGCTCAACCTAAAGCAGCTAAAATTGCAGGGTTAGTATCCATTACCGCCGAAATAAATCCAAAAGCAGTACACACACGCCATTCGCAAGGTTGGGTAGATGAAGTGTATGATAATTTAGATGTGTTAATTCCACGTGTAAAAGAAGCGCAATCTAAAAAAGAAGCCGTATCCATTGCTTATCAAGGTAATGTGGTAGATTTATGGGAACGCATCGTAAAAGAAGAATTAATAGTTGATGTTGGTTCTGACCAAACCTCTTTGCATAATCCTTGGGCTGGTGGTTATTACCCAGTTGGTTTTTCTCTTGAGACAAGTAATGAGATGATGGCAAATAATCCAACTCAATTTAAAGAAGAGGTTCAAAAAACATTGGTGCGTCATGCTAATGCCATTAATACGTTAACCAGCAAAGGCATGTATTTTTTTGATTATGGTAATGCCTTTTTATTAGAAGCCGGAAGAGCAGGTGCAGACATTTTCAAAACAGAAAAACCAATAAAAGGCGGCCATATAGGTGCTACATTCCGTTACAACTCGTATGTACAAGATATTTTAGGGCCAATGTGTTTTGATTATGGTTTTGGTCCTTTTCGATGGGTATGTACAAGTGCTGATGAAAATGATTTACGTAAAACTGATGAAATTGCCTTAAACGTATTACAAGAAATTTATAAAACAGCTCCTCAAGAAATAAAATCGCAACTTGACGATAATATTGTTTGGATACGTGATGCTATGAAAAATAATTTAGTAGTTGGTTCGCAAGCGCGTATTTTATATGCAGATAGCGAAGGGCGTATTAAAATTGCCGAAGCCATCAATAAAGCCATTGCTAACAAAGAAATTTCGGCACCGGTTGTTTTGGGCAGAGATCATCATGATGTAAGTGGAACAGATTCGCCTTACCGCGAAACATCTAATATTTATGATGGTTCAAAATTTACTGCCGATATGGCGGTACACAATTTTGTGGGAGATAGTTTCCGTGGCGCTACTTGGATAAGCTTACATAACGGTGGTGGTGTAGGTTGGGGAGAAGTTATCAATGGTGGATTTGGAATGGTGTTAGATGGCAGTGCTGATGCTGATAGAAGATTAAAATCTATGTTGTTTTGGGATGTAAATAATGGCATTGCTCGCAGAGCATGGGCGCGTAATAAAGAAGCTAACTTTGCCATTAAACGCGAAATGAAACGTGGCCCGATTTTAAAAGTAACAATTGATAATATTGTAAATAAAGAGTTTTTAAATGTTTTTTTTTAAAATTAGTTTTAATTTAAAGCTTTAGTAATTATTTACTTCTCAAGTAATATTTCTTTAGTGATATTTGATTTGTTTGATTTAATTACAATATGTTTACCTAATCCTTTATCTAACTTTAAACTAAAACACTCATTTGGCTTTAATGTAATTTCAATTAATTTATTTCTCTGTTTTTTATGAGTTTTCTTTTTTGAAAAAAAACTATAAGAATCTGTTTCGGTGCCTTCATTACTTAATTTAATAAAATTATTAGTTTTATATACATAAAAATTAAATGGATATAAGGAAGAGTTAAAGGCTATTTTATATTGTGGGAATTTTAAAATTTTATTTGGATTAGTTATTTTTTCAAATAACATTGCATCCCAAACCGGAATCTTATCTTTTGTTACTTCCAATAATCTACCGTTTTCACCTGTGCAAATAAGATAATTTCCGTTTTTTAATAATTCTACACTTCCTAATCGCTCTGACTTTCCATTTGTTATGGTATCAAAATTTAATTTAAACTCCCAAATAATTTTAAAATCATCTGTTTTATGTTGAGGTAATTTTAAATGTAATACACTACTTACATAATTACTATCCTTGCTAAAATTATTAAACATCGTAACTTCATCATTAGGTAATATTCTTACATCGTGTTGTTTATTAAATAAGTCCGTTTGAAAAACTAATGTATCCATTTCACAAAGTTTTTGGCCATATTGAGCAACTATTTTTTTGGTGTGTTTATTAATTTTTAAAATTCTATTTAAATCTCTATAGTTTAAATAAATATAATTTCCGTTTTCATCAAAACTAAATGAATTTGCGTGTAAGCTTATTTTACTTTTATTAGATTTAATTGCTATTTGCTTTAATAATTCTCTATCCAAATGATCGGATGAGTACCAACTCCAAACTTCTTTACCTCTTTCATCATACTCCACTAAATAGTCATCATCGTAACTTAAACTATCTAATTTATTTTTTATATGATATGGTCGTGCTTGTAATACCATAAAATGGTTATTATCTAATTTTCTTAAACAATGATGAAAATTTGCATAGTGTTTTATTAAATTCTTTTTATCATGTAGCGTTTTCCAAATAATTTCTAAATCTTTATTAATACAAAACACATTAGTATCCGTTATAAAAGTTAAATCGCCAGAAGGATACATTCTTAAATCTCGAAGAGCCCTTCCTTTTTCAATGCCTTTATTAATTATTGGGAATTGCCATACCACATTGCCTTTTCTATCAATTGCACAATGATATAAATCGCACCAAATTATCCCTTTATCATATAAATCTGGGTTATTATAAGTCTGTACAAATTTAAATTTTTTTGTATCGCAATATTCACAAGGCATTACCGAAAATGTATTTATACTTGATTCATATACTAACTTATCTGATGAGTCATACCCGATAACTTTCCATTTATAAGCAGCACCAAACCTTAAATTGTCAACAATTGTACTATTTGTTGAATCAATTTGTTTAAACGCAGTTTTGTTGTTGAAATTTTTTTTATCTTCAAAATAATAATCTTCAGAAATATTATACTCGTAATATTTAATTTTTTCTACTGGTTTAATTTGAAAAAGAACTTGATTGTAATTTAAAATACTGTTTTGATTAGGTAAAATTTGTGCAACAAAATTGTTTGTTAAAACATGTAAAAAAATTATATAAAATCCTTTTTTCAAATCAATTTTTTTAATAAAAAATCTAAAAATATTTAGGAGATATTTCCGTTATTTCCTTTGTAAAAATACAAGTTTATTTATTAAACTGCACTTTACAGTGAGTAAATGTTATTTTTTGTTTTTTATTTTATTTTATATTTGATTACATCAATTTTTCATTTTATGAAATCAAAAAAACTATTTTCAATTCTTTGTTTTGTATTGTTTTTATTTAATAATTTTCTTTTATCTCAAAATAAAAATATTTTTGGACAATTTAATATCCCCCAAAAGCAAGTCATGATTGACTCTTTACAAGGCTTTGATGCAGATTACGCAAAATCAACCGCCTTAAAAAATGGGTTATTAGTATCAGAAGTTGATCAGTTTTTAATTCATCAAAAACGTGAGTTTATTGATAAAAGGTTTAATTTGATTCCTAGTTCAGGGGGTTTTCCAATATATGCTAATAAGCCAATAGGCAATGGCAATCAGCCTTTAATAATGACTCCAGCATGTAGTAACGAAGATTTTGAATTAGGAAATATTACAGGTTGGACTGGTAGTCAAGGTAGCAATTCTAACTCCTCTACTATGGCTGGTTGTTGCCCGGTAGCTGGTGTAACCTATTCAATGTGTCCAAATACTGCGTTTGATCCTTTAACAGGCTTGTCATTAGCTTCACCTCTAGGTGGTAATTGGGTTGTTAGGCTTGGCGATTTGTGTACAGCTGGTCAAGTTAACAGATTAACAAAAACCTTTGCTGTTACATCTGCTAACGCTCTTTTCCAAATTGCTTACTTTGCCGTATTTGAAGATGCAGCAAGTCATCCATGTAGTGCTACACCATATTTAAATGTTAGTATGCTTAACTGTAGTAATGTTCCTTTAGCTTGTCCTTCAGTATCTGTTACTGCTCCTAGTTCTGGCGGTAGTGGTGGTTGTGCAACAAGTAGCCCTGGCTGGAGCACAGGTAGTTTTGCTGCTTTCCCTACTTTTACTTATGTTAATTCTTATTTTAGCTCTGTTAATACTTACTCTGCTTTTACAACTTATACCGTACCTGGTTATACATCTTACTATGGATATTATTATCCTCCTTATACATATACTGTAGGTGTTGGTACGCCAACTGTTGTTACAACTACAAATACTTATGTAGCAAGTTGTTATTCATGGGCTTCTGGTTCTTGGTCTGGTTGGAAAGTTGCATCATTAGATTTAACTCCTTATATTGGTTCTTGTGTTACAATTCAATTAACAGCTGCAGGCTGTGCTTACGGTGGGCATAGGGGCTATGCGTATTTTGATACCCAATGTACGCCTATGAATTTAACTGTAAATAATTCTCTTTTTCCCGCAGGAACTTCAGCAACAACGGTCTCGGCCTGTGGCGCTGCATCTGGAACTATGGTTGCCCCTCCTGGTTTAGGGCCATATACTTGGAATGGCCCTGGCGGATCTGGTATTTCAGGTAACACAAATCAAACTATTACAACAAGTACAAGTGGAAATTATACTTTAACTATGAATCCTCCTGGTTCATGCTCTCCAATTACTAAAACTGTAACGCTTCTTTTTACAACAAATCCCACTTCAACTTTTAATAGTGGTAACAGTTGTAATAATTATTCTTTTACAAATACTGGTACAGCAGCCCCTGCTGTACAAACATACTCATTTGTCGGTCCTAGTGCCCCACCTTCTTTTACTACAACAGCTGCAACTACAACTGTTGTTACTTTTCCTTCACCTGGTAATTATACTGTTGTTCATGTTGTAACCAATACTGCTGGGTGTACATCAACTACGCAAGCAGTCATCAACGTTCCTACGCCGCCAAATGCTGCGTTTACAGTACCTTCGCCTACAAAATGTTTAGTAGGCAATAGTT
>CAZAPH010000014.1:0-40169 GCA_964487105.1 uncultured Akkermansia sp. | reverse complement strand
AACTATGGCATGTACTAAGCAAGTGCTTGGTGGTTAATAGGTTGGTATGGCGTTATTACTATTGGCGAATTATGTTTAAGTCCTATGGGATTATCAATGGTATCAAAATTATCACCACCACGCTTAACTGCTTTAATGATGGGTGCATGGAGTTTAGCAACATCAATAGGAAACAAAACAAGTAGCGAAATTGCTAAATTTTGGGATAAATACGATAATAAAGCTGATTATTTTTGGCTAAATTTTGGTTTATTAATGTTAGCATTTTTAATAATGTTAATGTTATTAAAGCGCTTAAATAAAGAATTTAAAAAATAATACTTATGGAAAATACAAGTAAAATTATTTCACAAATTAGAGAGGATTTTATTAAAGGCTGTTTATCTGAAAATGAAGTAGAAATTACACCAGATTTACAATTTAATAAATGGATGCAACAAGGTATTGATGCTAAAATATTAGAAGTTCAAGCGTTTAATTTATGTACAGTTAGTGTTGAAAACAAACCTAGTAATCGCATTGTTTATTTACGAGAATTTGGCAACAATAAATTTTATTTTTACACTAATTATCAATCAAAAAAAGGCCTTGATATTTCGCACAACAATAATGTAAGTGCTTGTTTTTTTTATCCCGAATTAGAAAGGCAGATAAGAATTGAAGGCACTATTTCATTTGCCGAAAAAGAAAAATGCGATAATTATTTCAGTTCTCGTCCGCGCGAAAGTCAAATTGGTGCATGGAGTTCGCCACAAAGTACAAAAATTAATTCACGAGATGACCTGGAAAAAATTTTAGAAAAAAATTTTTCAAAATTTGGAAATGATGTTATTCAACGTCCAGATTTTTGGGGCGGATATATAATTAACGCCAATTATTATGAATTTTGGCAAGGCCGAAGAAGCAGGTTACACGATAGAATTTGTTACAAATTAAAAAATAACAATTGGGAAATTTATAGAATTGCGCCTTAATTTATTTACAAAAACAAAATGATAAAGCAAGATAAAATAAAAAATTTTGATGCTAATGGAATTGGTCAATTAAACGATGGAATGTTTGGTTTACCATTTACTAAAGAGGAATGTGAAACTGTTTTAATTCCAGTGCCTTGGGAAGTAACTGTTAGTTATGGAGGTGGCACCGCAAATGGACCACAAGCTATTTTAGATGCTAGTTACCAAGTAGATTTGTATGACCCATTTATAAAAAATGCTTGGCATTTAGGCATTGCTATGGATGAAATAAGTGAAGAGGTTAAAATAAAAAGTAACACTAATAGAAAAGCTGCTGAAAATTATATTAACGAATTGGCTAATGGCGTTAACCAATCTAATCCTAATTTATTAAATATTGCCAATTCTATTTTAATTGATTGCGAATGGCTAAATAATTGGGTTAAACAAAAATGTTTACATTATTTAAATTTAAATAAAACCATTGGTTTAATTGGTGGAGACCATAGCACCCCACTTGGTATGATGCAAGCCCTTGCAGAAAAATATAACGAGTTTGCTATTTTACAAATAGATGCACATGCAGATTTAAGAAATGCTTACGAAGGGTTTAAATACAGCCACGCGAGTATAATGTACAATGCTTTAAAAATTAAACAAGTACAAAAATTAGTTCAAGTTGGTATTAGAGATTATTGCGAAGAAGAGTTAACTATTATAAATAATAGTAATGAACGTGTTAAAACTTTTTTTGATAGAGATATTAAATACGCACAATACCAAGGCGATAACTGGGATAGAATAACTAACAGAATTATAAATGAATTACCACAAAATATTTATTTAAGTTTTGATATTGATGGTTTAGACCCAAAATTATGCCCAAATACTGGAACTCCTGTTGCAGGAGGGTTTGAAACAGAACAAGTATTGTTTCTTTTAGAAAAAATTGTAAGTACCGGTAGAAAAATTATTGCTTTTGATTTAAATGAAGTAGGCACTAGTGAAGATAATGATTGGGATGCTAATGTTGCCGCAAGATTAATTTATAGAATTTGTAATTTAGTTGCCTATAGCCAAGGTAAGTATAAATAAAACTAGTTCTTATAAACCAATTTCATCATTTGCTCATCATTTCTATATATATCAATGTATTTTTGCAAATTACCCACACTGTCTATTGTTGAAGTATAGTAACGCACATACAGTTGTAATGGTTTTTTAATATTAATTTGCTTTTGTTCTTGCCTGCTAAAATAAACTGTTAAAGTGTCGTAAGGAATTTTTAAAGTATCTTCTCTTATTAAAAATCTGGCAAATGCATCAAACTGTTCTAAACGCATGCATCCATGACTTTGAAACCGATAAAAAGTTTTAAAATACCGTTTACTATTGGTGTCGTGTAAATAAACACCATATTTATTATTAAAATTAAATTTACAAATACCTAAACTATTTTCGTTACCTATTCTTTGCCTAAATTTAACAGGTAAATAATTTTTATTAAAACGTTTCCAATTAAGTTTGCCTAAATTTGTAACCACTTTACCACTACCATCAATAACTTCAAAGTTTTTTTTGTGTAAGTAATTGGTATCTCTTTGTACTGCAGGCAATATTTCTTCATAAGCAATTTTATATGGCACATTCCAATATGGATATATCATCATATAATTTATTTTACTTTTTAATGTTGGAGTTTGGTTTTCAGGCTTTCCAACAACAACTTTACTTTTTAATACTAAAGTATCCACTTTATGTTTTTTATCCCATTCCCAAACATGCATCATTGCAGAAGGTATGTTAACAATTGCGTATTGCTTAGGATATTTAGCTGGCTCCCATCTCCAACGTTCAAGAGCCATTTCTATTTGTCTAATTGTTTTTTCTTTATCCAAACCTAATGCCTGTTTTGTGTATTTACCCAATTTACCATCTGTTTCTAAATTAAAAGTTGCTTGAAATTTTTTTATTGCTTTTGCTAACTTTAAACTATCATTCACTTTTAAAGAATCGTTGTAGTAACCTGTTTCAATAAACCTTTGTTTTAATTTCTTTTTTAGTGCAGGTGTATCAACTACATTTGTAAATGAAATACTGTCCCAACTCAACTTTTCGTTTTCGAAAATATATTTACGTAAAGCTTTTTTTAAAAATTTATAGCCTTCATGTTTTGGCTCTAAAGAATCTAAGGCAAATCTAACTTTATTAGAATCAATTCCATATTTTAAAATACTTAACCAATTTGTATCTAGTTTTAAAGGGTTCCATTCTCGTAAAAGTGTATCGTAAGCAAAACGCCCTTTATTTAAATGTGCGCCAAACAAAAGATAAGCATCGGTAAGTAATGCTTCAAACTTAGCAATATTGGTAACATTATAAGTACTATCTTTTTCATTAAAAAAATTATTTTTTAATGAGTCTAATGTTTTAAAATGATATTCTTTGGCATACAAACCATACTGTCTTGCCCTTTTAATAATTAAAAAAAGTGTATCGCCTAAAACAGTTGCCTTCCCCGATTTTATATAATTTAATTGGCTTAAATTAATTATGTTTTTAAAATAAGGGTAAGTAACTAAAGTGTCATTATCAATAATTAAAAGCGTATCGCCTTTTACGGTATTGTGTAGTTCGTTTAAAATGTTTTTAACTTCAGCATCTACGTTTTGAGGTTGTTTAACCTTAATAATTTCAATTTTATTATTCTCGTTATGGTTGTTACAACCAAATAATAATATAAAAAATACTATTGCAAAAAATAATTTCAAAACTATTTAGCTTTAACCTTTATTAAAATTACAGTAAACATAAATAAAAAAGCCCTTCAAAAGTTATTGAAGGGCTTTAATTTTTTATTAAATAAATTATTTATTTAAAACAATACGTTTTACCATTTTATCTGAACCATTGCTAACAGTAACAAAGTAAACACCATTATTATATTTACTTAAATCAATTGCAACATTTTCAAATTGTATGTTTTTAATTTCTCTGCTTTCAACAACTTGCCCTAATGTATTTGTTACATTAATACTTACATTTGAACTTTCAGTTAATGCTAAGTTAACAAACACATCTCCACTAGTTGGATTTGGCATAACTGAAACATTTTTGTTTAAGCCAGTAGCTTTTGACATACCAACTGAACTTACACTACCGCTAATAATAGGGAAAATAGCCATATTACCTTTGAATGTAGCTCCCCAAGCTCCTTGCATATTATTCCATGAGTTATCAGACCATTGTTCCCAAGCATTATTTACCGCTGCTAAAGTTCCTGTTTGTGCATAAACAACCATTGTATCACCTGGTGTAGTTGGCATAACTATAGAAGCATAAAAGTTACCATTACCTGTTAAAGCAATTGGAGAAGAAAACATAAATGTATATGTAAACACAGCTGTACTTGTACCTGCAGCAGTTACAATTGAACTAACAGATTCTGTTTTTGAACCCATAATTGCTCCTGGAGCTGTAGTATTGCTAGTTGCAGCATAAATTTTTAATGCAGTAGTTGGGTTAGTTGTAGATGAAGAAACGCCATAATTCATTGCAGCATTTCTGTACATATAAACTACAGCACCAGTAATAGATGCATTTGAAACTGAATTAGAATAAGAAGAAGCCGCAAAATATTGTGCTTTTTCTAAATCATCATAACAGTTAGAACCAAAAACATACCCTGCTTTTGGTGAACAACCTGGAGTTGCAGTATCAGAACCTGCAGTATTTAAACCAATTGATGTACTAGTACCTGAAAATGGACTAACTAAAACTACAGTTGGTGTACTATTAGATTTAGCTGTTGCTGTAACATCAACAAAACCGTATTGACTTGTTGGGTTAACTATTTTCCCTGTTTGAGCAACCGCAGCTGTACTAAGCGCAATTGCCGAAATTGTAAGTAATTTTTTAATCATGTTATTTTTTTTAAATTTCACCAAAGATATTAAAAAAATGTTATCAATGTTTATTAAAAATTAATTTTTGTTGGTTTTTTGTTAGCCCATTTAAAACTAAATTATACGAATCTAAAATCCACATAAATAATATTTTCGAATTTAATTCGGTTTCACAAAAAATTGTATTCCAGTGTTTTTTATTCATGTGGTACCCAGGTTTAACAAAGCTATACTTTTCTCTAAGTTCAATAGCCTTTATGGGGTTACATTTAATATTAATACTTGTGGGTGTACTTTCTAAAGCTAGTAATAAAAACATTTTTCCACCAACCTTAAATACCAAAGTGTTTTCATCAAAAGGAAAACTCTCTTCTACACCTTTTAATTTTAAACAAAATTCACGAATTAACTCTGCATTCATTAACCAAATATGTAAAAAATCATACCATTTATACAATAATACTAAATTTTTTGTGTTTATTTAGTCAATTTTGTGTTTAAAATTACTAAACACTAAATTTTAATATAAAAATTGGTTTTAAGTTCAAAAACAATTTATTAAGTTTGACAAAATTTATTTTAAATATAAACATAAACAAAAAATAAAAAGTATGAGTTCAAAAAAAACATCGGGAGGGTTCCCATTAATCGTTTCGTTTTTAGCAATTGTTATTTGCTTAATAATTGGCTGGGGTATTTATAAAGGTATTTTAGGGGCGCCTGCTAACTTTGAAGGCGGAAATATTGATTCTCATAAACCAATAAACATTTTAGGAACAATGTATATGGGTGGTTTTATTGTACCTATATTAATTGGGTTTTTATTAACTGTAATTACCTTTGCTGTAGAGCGTTTCTTAACTATATATAAAGCAGCGGGTGTTGGTAATACTGATAAATTTATTGCAAATGTTAAACAATTAGTTAGTGCACAAGATTTTGAAGGTGCTTTAGCTGCATGCGACAAACAAAAAGGGTCGTTAGCCAATGTTATTCACGAAGGAATTGCAAAATACCAATTCGTACAAAACGATGCTTCAATGGATAAAGATGCTAAAGTAGCCTCTATTCAAAAAGCCTTAGAAGAAGCTACAGCTTTAGAATTACCAATGTTATCAAAAAACATGGTTGTTATTTCTACTATGGCATCTATTGGTACATTAGCAGGGTTAATTGGAACCGTTGTGGGTATGATTCGTGCGTTTGCCGCTTTAGCTAACGCTGGTGCGCCTGATACTGCAGCCTTAGCAACTGGTATTTCTGAAGCCCTTGTAAACACATTAGTTGGTATCTTAACTTCTGCATTTGCAATTATTTTTTACAATTACTTTAGTAACCGTATCGATCAAATTACTTATGCAATGGATGAAGCCGGCTTCTCTATTATTCAAGAGTTTCAATCGCACGGTAAATAATTATACCATAACTCTAAAAAATATTTTATGTAGAGTTATGGAAAGTTAAACTATTATACATCTAAATAAAAAAAGAAATTATGTCAAAAAAACCATCAAAAGGAGGAGCCCCAGCATTGGATATGACGCCAATGGTTGACTTGGCTTTCTTATTGGTAACCTTTTTTATGTTGACAGCTTCTTTTCGCATGGCTGAACCTGTAACGGTAGATCCTCCATCTTCTATTGGAAATGTGGCTTTACCAGATAATCATATACTCGTTACTATTGACCCTAATGGGCGTGTTTATTTCGGAATATCAAACACTACTGCAAAAATAAATGCATTAAAAGAAATTTCCGCAAAATACAAAGTTAATTTTAACGAAAAGCAAACTGCAAAATTTGGTGGAATTCCAAGTTTTGGAGTTGATATAAAAGATTTACCAGCATATATTGATGCGAAAGACGAAGAACGTAAAAATTTTAAAGGTATTAATAAGAATGGGCAATCCGGAGTTCCTATGGACACCATTACACCTAACAATCAATTAAAAGATTGGATTGCAATTGGTGGCAGAGAAGCAGTAAGAGTTTACAACGAAGCAAAAGCCGAAGCTACTGCATCAGGGCAAGATTTTAAAGCTGAAAAACCTCGTTATGCAATTAAATGTGATGCAAAAACGAAATACATTTTTGTAAAAAATGTAGTTAAAACCTTTACCGATTTAAAAATTTTTCAATTCAACTTAATCACTTCGCTTGAAGGTGGTGGTACAGTTATTGAACCAACTAAATAATTATTTATTAAAAATTGAATTTTATTTAATTATAAGAAAATATTAAAAAATGGCAGAAATAGCAGATAGCGGTGGCGGTGGCCACAAAGGCGGTAAAAAAAGAGCAAAAAAACAAAGTACGCGTATTGATATGACGCCAATGGTTGACTTAGCCTTTTTATTACTTACTTTTTTTGTTTTAACCGCAACATTTAGTAAACCAAAATCAATGGAGTTAACTTTCCCTGACCCTAATATAATTCCAGAAGAACAAGTTAAAATTAAAAAAGGGGTTACATTTTTACTCACAAAAGATGACAAAATCTTATATTATGAAGGAGAGTTTAGAGAAAAAGATGACGATAAAGGGAAAATGACAGTTTTACAAGAACTTAGTTTTTCTCGCGATGCAAAAAACAGTTTAAGAGCTTATGTGTTAAAAAACAGTGAAGATATGCACTCTAAAATATTAACACTTAAAAAACAATTTGATGCTAAACAAATACCTGACACTACTTATAAACGTAAAGTAAGAGAAGTTAAAGCTGATAAAGAGTCGTACACTTATTTAATTAAAACTGATGATAAAGCTAGTTATAAAAATGTAATTGATGTTATTGACGAATTAAATTACAATGCAGTAGGTAAATATGTAATGGCTGATATTATTAAGCCAGAATTTGATATGCTAGTTGCTAAAGTAGGACTATAAAAAATTATATATGATAGTATTAGGAATAATTCTTTTAACATTTGCAATAATACAAGGTATTATGCTTATGTTGGATTTAGGTACAGGCTGGAACGGAGAAACCTACCTAACACGTAATGACGTTGTTTTTCAAGGCCGTAATCAAAGTTATGGCGCTTACGAAATACGTAAAAATTACAATAAACGTGTAATGTTTATAATTGCTGGAGTAATTGGTTTTGCATTTTTACTGTATGGTGTAAAATTAATTTTTGACAGACCAGATGCTGTTGATGAACATGTTGAGCAAATTAAGGTAGAGCAAATTGACTTAACACCGCCACCACCAGTTGAAGAACAACCACCTCCGCCACCACCTCCGCCACCACCACCAATGGTAGAAATGGTAAAATTTACCCCTCCCGTAATTAAAGATGATGCTGTTGAAGAAGAACCTCAAAAATTACAAGAAGATGTAAAAGATACACAAGTTGGTACTAAAGATCAAGAGGGTGATAATAACATTGTGGCGCCTCCAACCGAAACTGTTGCTGTTGCCACAGAACCCGCAGCTCCTGAGATTTTTACAATAGTTGAAGAAAACGCAGAATTCCCTGGGGGTTTAGCAGAAATGGCTAAGTTTATTCAAAAAAACTTACAATACCCTGCTATGGCTCGCGAAGCTGGAATTAGTGGTAAATGTTTTTTAAAATTTGTAGTTAACGAATCTGGTAACATTAGCGATGTTCAAGTTTTAAAAGGTGTACCAGGTTGTGGTGATTGTGATAAAGAAGCCATAAGAGTTGTAAAATCAATGCCGGCTTGGAAAGCAGCAAAAATGACTGGTAAAGCAGTAAAATGTTACTTTAACTTGCCAATTAGCTTTAAAATACAATAAAAATCTTTTAAACTTAAATTTAAAGCCACAACATACATGCTGTGGCTTTTTTATTAAAAAACAAAAAATGAAATCAATTCAACAAATAATATCTTTTTGGTTTGCCATTGTTATGGTAATTGTAACCATTGGAATTGGATTTGCCTTTTTATTTACTGATGTAATGAACGATAAAATGTTTGGAACAAAAAGAACCACTTTTATTTGTTTAATGTTTGCTTACTCAATTTATAGAGGGTATAGATTATATGCTCAAATTAAATCAAATAAAAATGAAGTTTAATTTTATTACTCTAATTTTTGCATTTGCTTTTACTAGTTGTAATCAATACTTTAAAAATGATTATGATGACAACTCTCCTACATCAGGCAAATTAAAAGTTTATTATGATGAAGGCCTCACCTCTCACATTAAAGAAATAACAAATTTATTTGAAGCAAATTATCCCAATGCTAAAATACAACTTAAAGCATGTAATGATGATGAAGCCATACAAGCTTTATTAAATGATAGTTGTAAAGCAATTGTAATTTCGAGACCGATAAACGCTATTGAAGAAAAAAATTTTAAACTAAAAAAATGGTTGCCTGATAATAGTATTGTAGCAATAAATGGTTTGGGTGTTTTAGTGAATAACACATTTCCGGTTAAACATTTAAGTACTAATCAAATTTATAAATTACTTTGTGAAGATAACAATTTACTTGATTCTTCAGGTAAAACCATAACTGTTAATGTTGTATTTGATAAAAACAATTCATCAATTTTACATTATTTAAAAGACTCTATATTAAAAACAAAAAATTTTGCTAAACATTGTAACACGCTAAATAATTCTTTTGAAGCAATAGGTTATGTTTCAAAAAATCAACTTTCTATTGGTTTTATTGATTATGCTTCGTTTAGTGATGTTGATGATACACTAAATAAATTTTACAACAACAAAGTAAAATTTATAGCCATTAATAAAAACAATAACGATACTGCATATTTACCAAATCAAAGTAGTTTTTTGTTAAATCAATACCCCTTTATACGAAAAATTTATGTGTATAAAGTCGCTTCTGAATTTTCTTTAGCTAAAGGGTTTCAAACATTTATTGCTGGCCCTAAAGGGCAACATGTGTTTTTAAAAGGGGGGTTAATGCCAACAAAACAGCAAGAAAGAAGTATAACTGTAAAATTAAATTAAATATTTTCCCAAAATTTCTTAAAAATACTCATAATTTAATATTGGGCACGTAGTTTGTTTTTTATAAAAACAGTATTTTTAAGAATTAATAATTACTATGAACAAATCAATATATACATTAGCGTTTAGTTTTACTTTAAGTTGTTTCTTTGCGCAAACATTAACAGATGCTGTAAAAAAATCCGAAAACGAATTATTTGATTCAGCAGAACTAGATTTTAAATCATTAATTTCTAAACAACCCACACAGGGCGATAATTATTTTTATTTAGGAGATAATTTTTATAGAAGTGGTTTATTGGATAAACAATCAGATTTTATCGACTCTGCAGAATTTTATTTCAAAAAAGGAATTGAAGTTAATGCTACAAACGGACTAAACTATGTTGGTATGGGTAAAGTTTTTTTATATAAAAACAATATAAACGAAGCAAAAGCTCAATTTTTTAAAGCAAGCAGTATAAGCCAAAATAAAAATGCAGAAGTGGCTCGCCAAACTTCTGAAGCTTGGTTAGTAACCGATAATAAAAGTGCTGACGATGCAATAACTGCTGCAAATTTAGCCGTAAAATTAGATCCTAAAAATCCAGAAAGTCATATTGTTTTAGGCGATGCCTTATTGGAAAAAACTCCCGCTGATGGTGGCCCTGCAATTAAAGCCTATAAAGCTTCAACGGCGCTTAATCCTAAGTACACTAAAGGAATTTTACGTGAAGGAAAATTATATCAACGTGGCCGTAATTATCAATTAGCTTTAGATAAATATAACGAAGCTTTAGCCATTGATAATACCTATGCTCCTGCATACAGAGAAATTGCCGAATTGTATTTTTTAGCCGCAAAGCCTGGTAAATCTATAGAAAGTTGGAAAAAATACTTAGAACTTAACAACAGTAACTTTGCTCGTTACCGTTTTTTAAGTGCTTTGTTTAGAAATAAACAATACGCCGAAGCAATTAGTGAATATGAAAATCTTAAAAAAACAAATTTCAATAATTTATACCTCGAAAGATTAGCCGGTTACAGTTATTATGAAATGGGAAATAAAACAGATAAAGAAGCCTATAACAAAGGGATTAAAGCCTTAAATGATTTTTTTACTGCTGCAGGCCCTAATTTTAAATATATTACTGATGATTATAAATATAAAGGTTTATTACTTGTAAAAACTGGTCAAGATTCTCTTGGAATTATTGAATTAGAAAACACTATTAAAAAAGATCCAACAGCAGCAAAAGATTTATATACTGAAATTGCTAGTATTTATTACAAATTAAAAAAATATGATCAAGTAACAATTACTATTGATAAAAAAACTGCTATTGATGCAAATTCTTTAAATAACAACGATTATTTTAATGCGGGAAGAGCTTATTATAATTTATCATTACCTCATTTTAATGCTTTTGTTACTAGTAAAGATGCTAAACTTAAATCTACTAAAGAAGCAGAAGCATTACCTTTATTAGTAAAAGCAGATTCAGCATTTAGTGGCTTAGTTCTAAAAAATCCATCATGGCCTACTGCCTACACTTGGAAAGGAAGAGTTAACGCATTGGTAGAAATTTTACAAAAGAAAGAAAAAGAAGGTTTAGCAAAACCTTGGTACGAAAAAGTTATTTCAACTATAAAACCAGAAGAAAAAACAGCTTCGTATAAACGAGATTATATTGAAGCTTTAGAATATTTAGGAGCATATTATGTTACAGTAAACGATAAAGCAAAAGCTGATGAAACATGGAATTTAGTAAAAGAAGCTGACCCAAATAATGCTAAACAATTACTATATTTTAAAAAGAAATAATTGGGTGGAATTCCATACAAAAAGTGGATAAAAATAATTTAACTTAACCCTGTTATTTTACCATTATCATAAATAAAAATGTTTAATGGAATTTTGAAGCTCACAAAATTGAACCGTTTTATTTACAGTAGTTGATTTGGCTTCAAAGTAGTAACACGACTTTTTAATGCGGTTTAAATTATTGCTAGTTTAATTAGTGTACCAATTTTTATATCGCTTGAGTGGTAAATTAAAATTTCGTTATTATTAGGTGTGTTAACCAAAATCTCGAAGCATTTGCCATTAAAAAAACAAGCATTTACTTGCCCCTCAATATCCGCAACACCAGTTTTAATTAATTTTAGTTGATTAGGCCTAACCACTGTTTTAGATTTTAATTTTGACTTACTTTGTTTGTTCAAATCCTCGGGGTGTATTATTGAATATGCGCCTAATAGTCCGGCTAGTTTGGTATTTTTTGGTTTATAGTAAACATTTAAAGTTTTACCAATTTGATTAATTTTACCATTATCAATTATGGCTATTTCATCGGCATACTTTAGTGCCTCGTCTGTTTGGTGTGTAATTAATATTACTGATGTTTTATTTTTTTTAACCTCGTTAATTACAAAATTAAAAAGTTTGTTGTTTAAAATAGCATCTAAATTACTAAAAGGTTCATCTAACAACATAAGTGGTGGTATAACAGCTAAAGCTCTTCCTATTGCCACTCTTTGCTTTTGGCCGGTTGATAAAAATCGTGATTGTGTTTTACGTAAGGGTAATAAATCTAATAATTTTAATAATTTATTTATTCTTTGCGTTTTATACTCATCGGTATAACCAATTAGTTTATCAGAAATATTTTCTTCTACAGTATGGTTATCCAAAACATAAAAATCTTGACTAACCAAACTCATGCTTTTATGCCCCGGAATTAAATTATATGCAGGGCCAAGCACTTTAGTATTGTTAAAAATAACTTCGCCTTGTAAAACATCTACCAAACCATAAATGCATTTAATTAAACTGGTTTTACCGCTTCCGCTTTTGCCTACAATAGCTAAAACCTGACCTTTTTGTAAGTTTAAATTAATTGGGCCAACGCCTTTAAAGTAATTTTGATTTGGGTAATTATAAAAAACATTTTTAAGTTGTAACATAATTCTAAAATACAACTTCAGGCAATTAAAAAAATTAAGATGGATTAATTTTTTTAATAAATTGATGTTAAAACTAGTTTTTAATAATTTCTTTTATATCCGAAATTATTTTTTTTGCTAAATTTTCGGCAGTTGCTTGTGTTTGGCTTTCGCTATAAATTCTTATAATTGGTTCGGTGTTGCTTTTACGTAAATGCACCCATTCTTTATCAAATTCTATTTTTACTCCATCAATTGTATTAATGGGTTGTTTTTTATATTTTTTTTCAACCTCGGTTAATACTTTATCAACGTTAATTTGTGGTGTTAGCTCAATTTTATTTTTACTAATAAAATAATTCGGGTACGATTTTCTTAAAACAGAAATGGGTTTTTTAAATTTAGCCAAATGGGTTAAAAATATAGCTATACCAACTAAGGCATCGCGGCCATAATGTAATTCGGGTAAAATAATTCCACCATTACCTTCTCCACCAATAACAGCATTGGTTTCTTTCATCATGTTAACTACATTAACCTCGCCAACAGCACTGGCAGAGTATAATCCACCATGTTTTTCAGTTACATCTCTAAGTGCTCTTGTGCTACTTAGGTTACTAACTGTGTTTCCTTTTTTATGATTTTGTAACACACAATCGGCAACCGCAACTAGTGTGTATTCTTCCCCAAACATTTCTCCATCTTCACAAACAAACGCTAATCGGTCAACATCGGGATCAACACTAATTCCTAAATGCGCTTTGTTTTTTAAAATAGTTTTACTTAATTCGGTTAAATGTTCTGGTAAAGGCTCGGGGTTATGTGCAAAATTACCTGTAACATCGTTGTTTATAACAGTAATAGTTTTAACGCCCAAACTTTTTAATAATTGTGGTACAGCAAAACTTCCGCTACTGTTTATGGCATCTACCACAATATTAAAATTGGCTTTTTCAATTAAAGAAACATCAACATAAGAAAGCGCAATAATTTTTTCTATATGTTTTTGCAGATAGTTGTTATCTATGGTATAAGTACCCATGTTGTTAACCTCAGCATAATTAAACTCATTTTTATCGGCTATGTTTAAAATTTCTTTTCCGATTAAATCGCTAATAAATTCTCCCTTATTATTTAAAAGTTTTAATGCGTTCCATTGTTTTGGGTTGTGGCTAGCGGTTAAAATAATACCACCTGATGCTTTATAATCTACAACGGCCATTTCAACCGTAGGTGTAGTGCTTAACTCAAGATCAATAACATTAATGCCACAGCCAATTAATGTCCCCACTACAATATGGTTAACCATATTTCCGCTCATACGGGCATCTCTACCAATAACAACTATATGTTTGGCTTTTTGGTTTGAGTTTAATATCCATTGCGCATAGGCAGAGGTAAATTTTACAATATCTAAAGGGGTTAAACCTTGGTTAGGGGCTCCGCCAATGGTTCCTCTAATACCACTTATACTTTTAATTAACGTCACTTTTAAAATTTTTATAAAGGTATAAAAAAGCTAATAATTGTAAATTAAAAATTTTTTAATTTAATTTATACTAGTTAAAATTTTTTAGTTTATGAAAATTAAATTTATTGCAATTTCTTTAATTACAATTTTGTTAGTTGGCGCTTTAGGTTATTTTGTTAGCCATAAAATATATTGGTTGTTTATTTTAATAGTTCCTATAATATTAGTGGGGATAATGGATTTAAACCAAACTAAACACAGTTTAAAGAAAAATTTTCCGGTAATTGGTAGAATGCGCTGGTGGGCCGAATGGATGCGACCTAAAGTTTATCAATATTTTATTGAAAGTGATACCGATGGCGCTCCTTTTAACCGTTTAAGTCGCAATGTTATTTATCAACGTTCAAAAAAAGTAAATGATACTACACCTTTTGGCACTCAATTAAATGTTTATGATGCAGGATATGAGTGGCTTAACCATTCAATTGCACCGCTTAAACATGAAATGGTTGACCATAACCCTAGAGTAATAGTTGGCGGACCAGATTGCAAACAACGCTATAGTGCAAGCATATTAAACATTAGCGCTATGAGTTATGGTAGCTTAAGTAAAAATGCAATTATGGCCTTAAATGGTGGTGCAAAAATTGGGAATTTTGCTCATAATACCGGCGAAGGTGGATTAAGTCCGTACCATTTAGAACCCGGTGGTGATGTAATTTGGCAAATAGGTACAGGTTATTTTGGTTGCAGAAACGCAGACGGAACATTTAATTTTGATTCTTTTGCTGATAGAGCAAAATTACCTAACGTAAAGATGATAGAAATTAAATTGAGCCAAGGGGCTAAACCAGGACATGGTGGTATTTTACCTGCAGCAAAAGTAACTGATGAAATTGCAAAAATTCGTTTGGTTGAAAAAGGTAAAGATGTGCTTTCTCCACCTTATCACACCGCTTTTTCTAACCCAAAAGAATTAGTTGAATTTATTGAAAAACTAAGAAAATTAAGCGATGGTAAACCAATAGGTTTTAAGTTATGTATTGGTCAAAAAAGCCAGTTTATTGCTATTTGCAAAGCAATGGTAAGCGCACAAGTGTTTGCTGATTTTATTACAGTTGATGGCGGTGAAGGCGGAACAGGCGCTGCTCCTCTTGAGTTTACAAACTCCGTAGGTATGCCTTTAAGAGATGCTTTAGCGTTTGTTAGCGATACTTTAAATGGATACGGCATAAAAAAACATATAAAAATAATTGCATCGGGTAAAGTACATACGGGATTTGATTTAATAAAAAATTTTGCTTTAGGGGCAGATATTTGCAATAGTGCCAGAGCCATGATGTTAAGTTTAGGTTGCATACAAGCTTTAGAGTGTAACACAAACACTTGCCCAACGGGAGTTGCAACACAAAACCCTAATTTATATAAGGGGTTAGATGTTAATGATAAACGCGTAAGGGTAGCCAATTTTCATCACGAAACAATAAAATCGGCTGTAGAATTAATGGCTGCAGCTGGTATAAATCATCCTGACAGATTACATCGTTCGCATATTTATAGAAGGGTAAGCGCTAATCAAATACAAACCTATGCCGAAATGTATCCTTATTTACTTAAGGGCAGTTTAATTGAAGCTCCTTTCCCTAAAGGTTGGGAATTAGCGGTAATGGAAGCCAATGAAAATACGTTTGATAATGCTATAAAATATGCTTAAGAAAATAATGCGAATAAACCTTAATTCATATTCTGAATAAAATTATCAAACAAATAACGGCTATCAAAAGGTCCGGGGTTAGCCTCAGGGTGATATTGAACAGAAAACACTTTTTTATTTTTTAATCTTATTCCTTCTATTGTATTGTCGTTTAGGTTAATGTGTGTTATTTCAATATTATTATTTTTTGCAATATCTTCTGCACTAACTGTAAAACCATGGTTTTGTGAAGTTACTTCGCTTTTACCAGTAATTAAATTTTTAACAGGATGATTAATACCTCTATGGCCTGCGTGCATTTTATAAGTACTAATACCTTGACTTTGTGCTAGTAATTGATGTCCTAAGCAAATACCAAAAACAGGTAAATTGGTGTTTATTATTTCTTTAACCAAGTTGGTTTCATTTGGCATTGCACCTGGGTCGCCAGGACCATTACTTAACATAATACCATTTGGGTTAAATTCTAGTATTTCATTTAACTTACTGTTAAGCGGAAAAATTTTTAAATAACAACCACGCTCCGCTAAACATCTTAAAATATTAGTTTTAACACCAAAATCAACAACTGCAACTTTTAATTTAGCGTTTTCGTTACCAAAAAAATAAGGCTTTTTAGTTGCTACTTTACTAGATAACTCTAAACCTGCCATACTTGGAACGGTTTTAAGTTTTTCTTTTAATTGGTTTATATCTAAAATTTCTGAGGATATTATACAATTCATTGCCCCTTTATCTCTAATATGGCGCACAATTGCTCTAGTGTCAACATCGCTAATGCTTACAATGTTATTTTCAATAAAATAGTTTTGTAAATCTTTTTGTGCTCTTGGTCTTGAGTAGCCAGTATTAAATTTTTTACAAACCATACCCGCAATTTTAATGTTTGTGCTTTCCACTTCATTTTCTTCTACACCATAATTGCCAATATGAGGGGTGGCCATTACCACTATTTGTCCAAAATAAGAGGGGTCCGTAAAAATTTCCTGGTAACCTGTCATTCCAGTATTAAAACAAATTTCTCCTGTGGTAGTGCCTATCTTTCCAGCGGCTTTTCCTTCAAACACTTTTCCGTCTTCTAAAACTAAAATAGCTTTTGGTTTTGAGGCATATTTAATTTGCATAATTTTTAGATGTATATTCTAAAATGCAAAAGTGCAATTTTTTTTAAGTTATATCAATTAATGTTAATTTGTTTTGAAAAACTAAATTTACCTACCTTTACAAACTTAAATGCAATTTGAATTAACAACCGATTTTTTAAATAAACTGCAAGAAGCAATTGCAAGTAAAAATCAATTGTATTTAAAGGAGCATATTAACGGGTTGTATGCGCCGGATATAGCAAGCATTATAAATCAATTAAACGATGATGAGGCCGCTTATTTATATGAATTAATTAATGACGATTTAGCGTCTGATGTATTATTAGAGTTAGATGATGATAAGCGCGAGCAAATATTAGCCACTTTTAGCTCAAAAGAAATTGCTGAACAAATTGATAACATGGAAAGCGACGATGCGGCCGATGTTATTTCAGAATTGCCAGAAGATATACAAGAAGAGGTTTTAGCGCATATTGAAGATATTGATCAGGCTAGTGATATAGCCGAATTAATTAATTATGAAGAAGGTACCGCGGGTTCATTAATGGCTAAAGAGCTAGTAAGTGTTTATGCCTTTGAAACCGTAAGCCATTGTATTGAAGAAATTAGAAGACAAACAGATAGTGTTGATGTTTTATACACAGTTTATGTGGTTGATAATAATGATAGATTAGTTGGCGTGTTATCATTAAAAAAATTAATCATTTCGCATCCATTAGCTAGAGTAGAAGAAATTTATGAGCAAAACATTCAGTCTGTTAAAACCACTGCAACAAGTGAGGAGGTTGCTGATTATATGCGTAAATACGATTTAGTTGTTTTACCTGTTGTTGATCAACTAAACAGATTGGTAGGTAGAATTACTATTGATGACGTGGTTGACGTAATTAAAGAAACTGCTGATGAGAATTTACAACGCATGAGTGGTATTAGTGATGACGTTGATACAAATGACCGTTTATGGGTGTTATCAAAAGCAAGAATACCTTGGTTATTAGTTGGTTTGTGCGGTGGTATTATTGGATCGAGAATTATTGGTACTTACGAAGAACAATTAAAAATTCATCCTGAAATGGCTTTTTTTATCCCATTAATTGGTGCAATGGGTGGTAACGTTGGTGTACAAAGTAGCGCAATTATTGTACAAGGTTTAGCCAACAATACGTTATTAGGCGATAAAATGGTACCTAAATTAATTAAAGAGTTAGGTGTGGGTTTAATAAACGGTTTAATTTGTTCTAGTTTAATTTGGGCTTACGCTTCTGTTATTGAAGATTGGAAATTAGCTGCAACTGTTAGCATTGCATTATTAACGGTAATTATTTTTGCTTCCTTTTTAGGAACATTTGTTCCATTAACAATGAATAAATTTAAAATTAATCCTGCATTAGCTACCGGCCCTTTTGTTACCACTTTAAATGATATTATAGGGATGACTATTTATTTTTTAGTTGGTCGTTTACTTTACGGTGTGTTTTTATAAACTGGTGTTTAACCCAATAGTAAATCCGTGTTTAATTTTATTTTCTATACCGTAGCCAAGCACATAATCTATTCTTAATAGTTTAAATAAATTTTCAAACCCAAAATTAATTTCATAATAATTTTTTAAATTATTACTTGTTAAGTAATGAACACCTATTACCTCTTGAATTTTTAATTTTTTAATTAATGGTATTTTATTAATTAAAAAGCCGTTAAAATGATGCTCGATGTGCGATTCGTTAAACCATTTATCAGCACTAAATTTGTAATAAGGCAACAAACGGTAACTACTTAAATAATCATTAGTGTTAAAAATAGTTTGGTTACCTAAAAAATATCTAAAGTCCATAAAAAATAATTTTGATGTATTAAGATAATAACCTCCTCTAATTTTTATGCCTAGTGTACCAAACAAACCTAAATCAATGTTATCTGAAATTGCTGCGGTTGCTAAATCGTAATTAGCAATAGTGTTAAAAATTGGAAATGCTTTTTTGTAATTTATAGCTAAACGAGGATATTTACTTCCAATAATTATTTTTTCTTTAGGGTTACTTATGTATTTTTGCTTAAATCTAAATGTTAACCCTAATTCTGCTGTATAGGCTCTGTTTGTTGTAAATAAAGAGTCAAAATTATTTTCATTTCGGGGGTCGTTGCTCGAAAATAAAATGTTTTCGTTATCAATAATTAAAACATCACTTGTGTTTTTTAAAGCTTCTCTTTCTACATATTTTGTAGTTGCCGAAAGATAAACACCATTTACGAGTTCACTAAAATAATTAATTTCTGAACCTGTTTCTTTAAACAATTTCATATAGTTTTGATTCATAAATAATGAGTAGCCCGTATTTATTAATGGTGCAATGGGATTTTGTTGATTATATTGTTCGGCAATTGACTTTATTTTTATGCCAAATCGCGAAAATTTTTTTTGATTAAAATGGTAATTGTACGCAAGCTCTCCACCCCATAAATAATTACTAAAGCCATATCTTATTCTACCGTGTAAAATATGTTTATTTAAGTTGTCGTAAGTTTTTACTAGACTTAAATTATAACTTAAGTTTAAACCCTCTACGGTATTATATTGCACGCCACTTGTAACAATACCGGGCAAACTCATTGAAAAATTGTTTTTTGTTTTATTGTATGTATAACCAGTAAACAGGTTGTTAATTTTATATTTATTGTGTTTTTTATCAATCGAATCTTTATAGTTATCGGTATTTTCTACTTTTTCAATGCTATCTTTTTTGGTGTAATCTTTTCTTTCTTCTTTAGTAAGCGGTGTTGGTCGGTTTTTTAACCAATACGTAGAATCTTTTTTATTGGCACTATCTTGTATAATTAAAACTTCGCTATTAAAAAATGTATTGTTAAACTTTGGGTTTAATTGATAGTTTTTAATAAACGCATTAAAATAGCCATTAACAATAATTCCCATAAATTTAAACGAATAGCTCAGGTTATGGTTTACGGGCATCCAAATGCTATCACCAAGTATTGATGCGTGTAATTGCTTTATATTAATTGTATCAACATAATTTATTTTTTGATCTTTAGTTAGTTTGAGGTCTGCGCTTGTTAATCTCCAAGTTTTATCTTGTATGTATATTACACCTTTAAAGCATGGGTCTGTAATTCGTTTTGGTTTAACCGCAATTTTATTTATTTTTTTACCATCTTCAAACAAACTATCAAGTAAATAAAATTTATAATATAAAAAGGCATTATTGTTTAAAGGCGATATAATTGGTCTATCACTAATACCGCCTATATCAACCAGGTTTTGATTAAAATTAATTTGCATTTGCGAAAGCTGGTTAAAACTAAAAGCTTGGTTATTTCCGCTAACCTTGCTACTAAACATAATTTCTTTTTGTTGTTTTGGGTGTTTGTAGTAGTAATTACTTTCGCTTTCGCTTAAATAAATTATACCCAGTTTGGTTGTGTCAAAATTTTCGCCGCTTGCTAGTTTATATAATTTTTTAAATTTTTCGGGCATATTAATTAGCCTTTGCAAGCCTTTAATGTAACTTTGACACGAATATTCTTTTACTAAAGTGTTATAATATTTTTTCTTTTTAATAGCTTTTCTAATTATAGGGTACGATGGATCTTCGCCGGCTTTAACTACAATTTCGTTTAAAGAAACTCCTTCTGATTTTAAATCCATGTTAAATTCAGTGTTTTGTGTTAAATTAATGATGTGTTCTGTTTTTTTAAAACCAACATATTGAAATACTAAGGTATGTGTACCAGCGCTTAATTTTAATTCGTAATTACCCAAATCGTTACTTATGGCACCAATTGTTGTGCCTTTGTTTACAATGGTTACAAAAGGTAATGGCTCATTTTTGTTTGTTATTTTACCTTTTATAGTAAATGTTTGCGCAACAAAAACTAAAGGCATAATAAAAAGTAAAACTATTGCAATTGTACGATTCAATTTGTGTCGTTTTTTAAAAATGCATAACTAATTAAGTTAGCGCCCATTTTTAAAGCTTTTTGTCTAGCCTCTTCGCTATCATTGTGTATTTCTGGACTTTCCCATCCATCACCTAAATCGCACTCAAAATCATAAAAACAAATTAATTTTCCTTTTAAAAATAATCCAAATGCTTGCGGTGGTTTTTTATCGTGTTCGTGTATTTTGGGTAATCCGTTTGGAAATTCAAATTTTTGATGAAATACTACATGAGTGTTTGGAATTTCTATTAAGTCAAGCTCAGGAAAAACTTTTTTTAATTGTGGTCGAATAAATTTATCCATCCCGTAATTATCGCTTATATGTAAAAAACCTCCTGCACTTAAATAATTTCGCAAATTTTCAGCTTCTTGATTTGAAAAAATAACATTACCGTGTCCTGTCATATGTATAAATGGATAATTAAAAATTTCTTTACTTCCAACATCAACAATAGCTTGCTCTGGATTAATATTTGTTTTTAAATTAATGTTACAAAACTTTATTAAATTTGGTAAAGAAGTTTCTAAATTAGAATACCAATCTCCACCACCATTATACTTTAATAATCCTATTTGATAAGAGTAAGTGGTGTAATTTTTAAATCCAAAACATAATATCGCAACTATTAAAAACGTTATTTTTTTCATAATCAAAAATAATTAAAAATTTATACTGATTGGTATTTATTAAATAATTGAATAGTTTGTTTTGCTTCTATTACATCATGAACTCTTAAAATTTTTGCACCATTTAAAAGCGCCAATGTGTTTAATGCTGTTGTGCCATTAAGCGCAGTTGCAGGGTTTGTATTAATTACATTATTAATCATACTTTTTCTAGACAAACCCGCTAATATTGGATAACCCAAGTTTTTAAATCTAATAAGGTTTTTTAATAATTTAAAATTATCATCAACAGATTTTCCAAATCCAAAACCAGGATCAATTATTATTTTATTAAAATATAATTTTTTTAGATGTGTTATTTTATCTTCTAAAACAGTATAAACTTCATCAATTACATTTTCGTAATTTGGATTAAGTTGCATGTTATTTGGCGTGCCTTTTATATGCATTATTACATAAACAATATTGTTTTTTGCAACTGTTTCAAACATTTTTTCATCAAAATTACCCCCGCTAATATCGTTAATTATATCAACGCCTTCGTTTACTGCTAAATGAGCGGTTTGGCTATTATAAGTATCAACACTTAATATAATATTAGGAAATGTTTTACGAATTGTTTTAATGTTTTGGCTTAAAATTTCCCATTCTGTTTCGGGTTTTATTAATTCTTCGCCTGATTTAGTTGATGTTGCCCCAACATCTATAATATCTGCACCTTGTTCAATTTTTAGTTCAATGTCTTTTAAAACATCAATAACACTACCGTATTTATTGCCGTCATAAAAGCTGTTTTTTGTAATGTTAACTATTGCCATAACTAAAGGTTTATTAAAGTTTAGGCTTTTATTATTTACTGTATAGTTTTGTAGTATAAATTCGTTATTTTTGAAATCCATAATTTATGCATAATACCTCACAACAATACGATGAAGCAATTACTATTTGCAAAGATATATTTTTAAAGAAAATGAAAGACTATGGAACGGCTTGGCGTAATTTAAGGCCTAGTAGTTTAACCGACCAAATATTTATTAAAGCTCAACGTATAAAAAGTATTGAGGAAAAGGGCTCACAAAAAGTTAATGATGATATTAAAGGCGAATATGTTGGAATTATTAACTACTGTGTAATAGGCTTAATTCAACTTGAATTAAAAGATGATGTTAGAATTGATTTACCCTTTGATGAAGTGGCCAACCTATACAAAAAACATGTAGCAATTACTAAACAATTAATGTTAGATAAAAATCATGACTATGGCGAGGCTTGGCGCGATATGAGGATAAGTAGTTTAACCGATTTAATATTAATGAAAATTTTTAGAGTTAAACAAATAGAAGATAATAAAGGTACAACAATAATAAGTGAAGGGATAGATGCAAATTACATGGATATGATTAATTATAGTGTATTTGCCTTAATAAAACTAAACGCTTAAGCTCTTGTTAAAAAATGTTAGGACTAATTTAACATTTATGTTCAAGTGTTAATTTTGTACTGAATTTGAAAATCATTATAAAATACTTTTTTTTAATTGCAGTTTTTATTGGTGTACAATCTAAAGTGGTTGCTTTTTCTTTTAAGTATTATAATTCTGATATAATAAATTCGGCCTCTGTAATAAAATCTTTAAAACATATAGAGGACCAAACCTTACCTAGTTTTAATTTATTAATTGATGTAGAATCTGATGTTGATAATTACGAATCTGTATTAAAAACAGATAATTATACACTAATTGATAATTTAATTTTAAAACATAATAATTTATTATTAATAGAGGGTTTAAAAAACAAAAATTATTTACTTTTCTTAAGTAAATCCTTATATAAAAGGATTTGTGTTTTTAGAATTTGATAACTCCTAAAAGCTATTTTGCTTTTAGTCTTACAAGTTATTAATTCAAAAAAACATATATGAAAAAAACAATTTTAAATTTTTCAGTTCTATTAAGTTTATTATTTGCAGGTTGTAAATCTCACAACGAAGAAAAAGAAGAAGATGTTCAATTTATTGCTACAACAGCATTAAAAAAAGATACCGTAGTTTTAAGAAACTATGTTTGCCAAATTAGATCAATACAACATATTGAAGTAAGAGCTTTAGAAAAAGGATACTTACAAAACATTTATGTTGACGAAGGGCAATTTATAAAAAAAGGGCAACTTATGTTTCAAATTATGCCTTTAATTTATCAGGCAGAATTACAAAAAGCTCAAGCAGAAGTTAATTATGTTGAAACTGAGTATCAAAACACAAAACAATTGTTTGAAAAAAATGTTGTTTCTCCAAACGAGTTAGCTTTAGCAAAAGCTAAATTGGATAAAGCAAAAGCCGAACAAGCATTAGCCGAAACTCACTTAAAATTTTGCGAAATAAAAGCCCCATTTGATGGGATTATGGATCATTTTCAAGCAAGGTTAGGAAGTTTAATAAATGAAGGTGATTTGTTAACCACTTTATCTGATAATAGCAGTTTATGGGTTTACTTTAATGTACCCGAAGCAGAATATTTAAATTATAAAACCCATGCAACCGACGAAAATTTAGTTAAAGTAAACTTATTAATGGCTAACCATAAAGTATATGACCACCCAGGTGAAGTAAAAACCATAGAAGCCGATTTTAATAACGAAACCGGAAACATTGCATTTAGAGCAACCTTTCCTAACCCTAACAGCTTACTTAGACATGGAGAAACAGGAAATATAATAATGCGTATCCCAGAAGATAATGCCATACTAATTCCTCAAAAAGCTACGTACGAAATTTTAGAAAAGAAATTTGTTTACGTGATTGATAAAAATAAAACTGTTCATTCACGTGAAATCGTTATAGATTCTGAAATGCCCGATTTATATATTGTAAAAACTGGTTTAAAAGAAAATGAAACAATTTTGTTAGAAGGGATAAGAAAGGTTAAAGATGGAGATAAAATTAATTATAAGCTCGAAAAACCAGAAGAAGTATTTCCAAAACTAAGTGTTTACGTTGAGTAATTAATCTTTAAAAACAAACACATATGTTTAATAAATTCATTCAAAGGCCAGTATTAGCAATTGTAATATCTCTTGTTATTATCTTTTTAGGAGGCTTGGCCATAAAAACACTTCCAACATCTCAATTCCCAGAAGTTGCTCCTCCGGTTGTTATGGTAAGCGCTTCTTATCCTGGCGCAAGTGCAAAATCTTTAGCAGAATCTGTTATCATTCCTCTTGAACAAGCAATAAATGGCGCTTGGGGGATGCGTTACATGACTTCTGATGCAACTAGTGCAGGTGAAGCAAATATTCAAGTAATTTTTGAACCAGGTACAGATATCAATCAAGCCTTAGTTCAAGTTTCTAACAGAGTTCAACAAGTAACTAACCGTTTACCAATATTAGTACAGCGTGAAGGGGTTATCATTACTCCTGTTATCCCAAGTATGCTAATGTATGTTAACCTATACAGTAAAGATAAAAATTCCAACATGAATTTTTTATTTAATTATGCCGGTGTAAATATGGTGCCAGAACTGCAACGTATTAACGGTATAGGGCAAGTAAGAATTTTAGGAAGTAGGCAATACGCAATGCGTATATGGTTAAATCCAGATAGAATGCGCGCTTATGAAGTGTCTCCCGACGAAGTAATGGAAGCTCTAAATAACCAAAGTATTATTGGAAAAGCCGGTCGTATTGGTAGAGGTGATGGTAAACAAGCAGAAGCATTAGAATATGTTTTAACCTATAGCGATAGGTTTAATGACCCTAAACAATATGAAGATGTAATAATTAGATCTAACGCAAAAGGAGAAAATTTAAGGCTTAAAGATGTTGCAAGAGTTTCATTAGGTAGTGAATACTACGATATTTATTCAAATATGAATGGCCACCCATCTGCAGCATTAGTACTAAAACAAACTTATGGAAGTAATGCTAGCGAAGTAATTGAAAAAGTAAAAAGCAAGTTAGATGATTTAAAAAAATCTTTTCCAGCAGGTATGGATTATGAAATTAGTTATGATGTTTCAAATTTTTTAGATGCTTCAATTGAAAATGTTATTCATACTTTACGCGATGCGTTTATTTTAGTTGCTTTGGTGGTTTTCATCTTTTTAGGTGATTGGCGTTCAACGTTAATCCCAACCCTTGCTGTACCTATATCTTTAGTTGGAGCCTTTTTTTGCATGAAACTATTTGGCTTAACCATTAACATGATAACTCTATTTGCTTTAGTTTTAGCAATAGGTATTGTGGTAGATGACGCAATTGTCGTCGTTGAGGCTGTACATGCTAAAATGGAAGAAGAACATTTATCGCCTTATGCCGCAGTTAAAAAAGTATTAGGTGAAATTAGTGGTGCGGTAATTGCAATTACTTTATTAATGGTTTCGGTATTTGTTCCTGTTTCTTTTATGACTGGTCCTGTTGGAACGTTTTACAGGCAGTTTTCAATAACCATGGCTTCTTCTATTGTTTTATCTGGTGTTGTGGCTTTAACTGTTACACCTGTACTTTGTGCAATGATATTAAAAAACAATCATGGTAAACCTCGTAAAAAAACTTGGATGAACCGATTTATTGATAGTTTTAATAGAGGTTTTGAAAAATTAACTGGTAAATATGTTTGGCTTTTAAAATTAGTAGCACACCGAAAACTAGTAACCGTAGGACTATTTGTTGTTTTTGCTTTAGGAATAATTGGTATTAGCAGTAGTTTACCTTCAGGTTTTATTCCTAGTGAAGATCAAGGTATGTTGTATGCAATTATTCAAACACCTCCCGGCTCTACGCTAGAACGAACAAATGATTTATCAAATAGATTAGTTAAAGTATTAAATACTGTTGAAGGAATAAAGTCAGTGTCATCAATTGCTGGTTATGAGGTGTTAACAGAAGGTAGGGGTTCTAACGCCGGAACTTGTTTAATTAATTTAAAACCTTGGTCAGAAAGGAAACATTCTGTACACGAAATAATTGAAGAGTTAGAACAAAAAGCAAAAGAAATTCCAGGGGCAACTATAGAATTTTTTGATCCTCCTGCAGTTCCTGGTTTTGGTGCAGCTGGTGGTTTTGCTTTACAGTTGTTAGATAAAACAAACAGTGGAGATTATAAACAATTAGAAAAAGTTACAAATGATTTTATGAATGAAATGCGTAAACGCAAAGAAATTACAGGATTGTTTACGTTTTTTAGTGCTAATTATCCTCAATATGAAATTGAATTTGATAATCAAGCGGCAATGCAAAAGGGTGTTACCATTGGTAATGCAATGAATACACTTTCTATTTTTGTAGGTAGTACATACGAATTAGGATTTATAAAATATCAACGCTTTTTTAAAGTGTTTGTACAAGCCTCACCTGAATTTAGAAAACTCCCTACGGATATTATGAATTTATATGTTAAAAGCGATAAAGGTGAAATGGTGCCTTTTTCAGCCTTTATGAAAATTCATAAAAAACAAGGAGCCAATGAAATAAACAGGTATAATATGTATAACACCGCCGCTATTAGGGGAGGTCCGGCACCTGGTTACAGTAGCGGTGAAGCAATTGCTGCCGTAAAAGAAGTTGCCGCTAAAACGTTACCGCATGGTTTTGACATTGATTGGGCAGCTCTTTCTTATGACGAAACTCGTCGTGGTAATGAAGCTATTTATATCTTTATAATAGTTTTAGTTTTTGTTTATTTTGTTTTAGCCGCTCAATACGAAAGTTTTATAATCCCTTTAGCAGTTGTATTTTCTTTACCGGCCGGTGTTTTTGGTTCGTTTTTAGTTATTAAAGGCATGGGCTTAGCAAATGATATTTACGCACAAGTTGGTTTAGTAATGCTTGTAGGGCTTTTGGGTAAAAATGCAGTTTTAATTGTTGAGTTTGCAATACATAAACAAAAAGAAAGTGGCATGACTGTTCTTGACGCTGCTATAGAAGGAGCAAAAGTTAGGTTCCGCCCAATTTTAATGACCTCATTTGCGTTTATTGCAGGCTTAATTCCTTTAGTTTATGCTCATGGTGCCGGAGCTATTGGTAACAAAACCATTGGCGGGTCTGCCTTAGGAGGTATGTTATTTGGTACAATATTTGGCGTAATTATCGTTCCGGGCTTATATTATATTTTTGGATCAATGGCCGAAGGAAGAAAATTAATTAAAAATGAAGATGATAGTTCATTAACCGAAGATTTGGTTCATAAAATAGATAATTTTTCACCAGCAATAGAAGATGACGACAATGAAGACAAATAGAAATTTAAAATTAACCCCAGTTTTTTTATTGCTATTAATTGGATCATGTGTTGTTCCAAAAAGTAATTTAAAAAAACAAACAAATACACAACCAAAAAGTTTTGTAACATCAACAGATACTATAAACAGCGCCACACTTAATTGGAAAAAATATTTTAACGACCCCAATTTAATTGTGTTAATTGATTCGGCTTTAATTCATAACCAAGAGTTAAATATTATTTCTCAAGAAGTAAATATTGCTAATAATGAAGTAAGGGCTAAAAAAGCTGCCTATTTACCATTTGTAGGTGTAGGATTAGGTGCCGGAGCTGATAAGTATGGTTTATATACCAGCCCTGGAGCGGTAGATAAATCTATTCAAGTTGAAACAGGGAAAGAAAATCCGGTTCCTTTACCAAACTTAGCTGGCGGAATATTTGCATCGTGGGAAGTAGATATTTGGAAAAAACTACGTAATTATAAAAAAAGTGCTGTAAACAATTATTTAGCAAGTATTGAAGGTAGAAATTTTGCAGTTACTAATATTGTTGCCGAAATTGCTAATTCTTATTACGAGTTAGTTGCATTAGATAATCAATTATCAATTTTAAAGAAAAATATTGAAGTGCAAAAAAGTGCATTAGATATTGTGAAACTAGAAAAAATTTCAGCAAGAGTTACCGAACTCGCTGTAAAAAAGTTTGAAGCAGAGGTTTTAAAAAACCAAAGCAGGCAATTTGAAATTGAGCAAGAAATTATTGTTATAGAAAATAGAATTAATTTTTTAGTAGGTAGATATCCTCAAAAAATTAATCGTCAATCAGATAATTTTGTTGATTTAGCAATTGATACCGTATATTCTGGTGTACCATCACAGTTATTAGATAACAGAACAGATGTTAGGCAAGCGGCAAAAATGGTTGAAGCTGCAAACTTAAATGTAAAGGCGGTTAAGGCAGAATTTTATCCTTCATTAAATATCAGGTCTGGTTTAGGGTATAGCGCTTTTAATGTGAAGTATTTAATTCAAACACCTCAATCTTTAGCGTTTAATTTAGCTGGCGATTTAATTGCACCGCTTGTAAATAGAAATGCGATTAAGGCCGAATATTTTAATGCTGGTGCACGTCAAATACAATCGGTTTATAAATATGAACAAACATTATTAAACGCACATCTTGAAGTAAGTAATTTATTATGGGCAATGACTAATTTAAAACAAAACTTTACTTATAAAAATAAAGAAGTTGAAGCTTTAGTTGAATCTTATAATATTTCAATTACGTTGTTTCGCTCGGCTCGTGCAGATTATATGGAGGTTCTTTTAACCCAAAGAGATGCATTAGAAGCAAAATTTGATTTGGTTGAAACAAAAAAACAACAAATGCAAGCCCGTATTAATTTATACAAAACTTTAGGTGGAGGTTGGCGTTAACAGTTTTCCTATAATTTATTAAACCCAGATTTTGACTCGAAATAGAATTTCAAATGCAAAATCTGGGTTAAAGTTGATATTTAGAAATCTGCCTTATTTATTTATCTTTGTTTAAAGATGAAATTATGAGCTTTTTAACCGATATTGAAATTGCACAAGCTGCAAAAATCCAACACATTAAAACTATTGCAGCTAAACTAAATGTAACTGAAGATGATCTAAATTATTATGGCAAGTATAAAGCTAAATTACCTTTACATTTAATTAATGAAGATAAAATTAAACAAAGTAAATTAATTTTAGTTACAGCAATTAATCCAACACCGGCAGGGGAAGGTAAAACTACTGTTTCGGTTGGTTTAAACGATGGTTTAAATTATATTGGTAAAAAATCAATTGCAGTTTTAAGAGAACCCTCTCTTGGCCCTGTGTTTGGCATGAAAGGAGGCGCAGCTGGTGGTGGTTATTCACAAGTAATTCCAATGGAGGATATTAATTTACATTTTACCGGAGATTTTTCTGCTATAGAGAAAGCAAATAATTTATTATCTGCGCTTATTGATAATACTATTCAAAACAAAAAAAGTAATCTTAATATTGACCCAAGAACCATTGTATGGAAACGCGTAATGGATATGAACGACAGAGCTTTACGCCATATAACAATTGGTTTAGGAGGAACACAAAACGGTATCCCTCGCGAAGACGGGTTTAATATAACTCCTGCCTCTGAAGTAATGGCAATACTTTGCATGAGCACAAGTATTAAAGATTTAAAACAACGTTTAGGAAACATTTTTATAGGTTATACTTTTGATAAAAAACCAGTTTTTGCTAAAGATTTAAATGCTGAAAATGCAATGGCTATTTTATTAAAAGATGCGCTTAGCCCTAACTTAGTTCAAACATTAGAGGGCAACCCTGCTATTTTACATGGTGGCCCTTTTGCTAATATTGCACAAGGTACAAACACAATATTGGCAACAAAAATGGGGTTATCTTTAGCAGATTATGTTATAACCGAAGGAGGGTTTGGAGCTGATTTGGGTGCCGAAAAATTTTTAAACATTAAATGCGGTTACGCAAATTTAAAACCAAGTGCGGTAGTTGTTGTTGCAACAATAAGAGCATTAAGACATCATGGAGGGGCTCAAAAAGAAGAATATAACACTCCTAACGTTGAGCGAGTTGCTGTTGGTTTTAAAAATTTAGAAAAACATTTAGAAAACATTAAAAAATTTAATTTACAGCCTGTTGTTGCCATAAATTATTTTCCTAATGACTCAGATGAAGAAATTAATTTAATAAAACAATACTGTAACAACTTAAATGTAAAAGCAGTTGTTTCTAAAGCTTTTGCAAATGGTGGCGCTGGAGCCAAAGAGTTGGCAGAAGCTGTAGCTGATGCTGCTAATTTACCTAACAATTTTAAACCAATTTATAATTGGAACGATAGTATTGAAACTAAAATAGAAACCATTACAAAAGAAATTTATGGTGCAGATGGAGTGGATTATAGCAATAAAGCTAAAACACAAATTAAAACCATTAATAATTTAGGTTTTGATAAATTACCCATTTGTATAGCAAAAACTCAAAAATCATTATCTGATAATGAAACTAAAATTGGGAGGCCAATTGGCTTTAGAGTTACCGTTAGAGAATTTGAATTTGCTGCTGGGGCGGGCTTTGTTATTCCTATTTTAGGAGATATGATGAGAATGCCAGGGCTACCAAACATCCCAGCTTCAGAAAATATGCATATAGATGATAATGGTAAAATAAGCGGCTTAAGTTAAACAAATTTAGTTGTTGTTTAATTCCCGTTTATTTTTGGAATTCTTTAACTCAAAACCTCTTCAGTCATATAAGCTTCAATTGGCGCACAACTACAAATTAAATTTCTATCGCCATAAGCATTATCTACACGCGCAACACTTGGCCAAAATTTATTTGCTTTTACAAAAGGTAATGGAAAAGCAGCTTTCTCTCTGCTATAAGGTTTATCATAATTATCTGCAATTATTAATTTTGCAGTGTGTGGAGCATTTTTAATTACATTATTAATTTTATCGGCTTTACCATCAATAATTTCTTGAATTTCTTTTCTAATAGAAATCATAGCGTCACAAAAACGATCCAGCTCAGCTTTATTTTCACTTTCTGTTGGTTCAACCATTAAAGTATTTACAACCGGAAATGCTACTGTAGGTGCATGAAAACCATAATCCATTAAACGTTTAGCAATATCAGCAACCTCAACTCCACTAGCCATTTTAAAATCATTACAGTCTAAAATCATTTCATGTGCACAACGCCCTTTACTGCCAGTGTATAAAATTTTGTAATGGTCTTTTAAAACTTCTTTCATATAGTTAGCATTTAATATGGCTGTTTCAGTAGCTGCTTTTAAACCATCTGCCCCTAACATTTTAATGTAACCATAACTAATTAATAAAATTAAAGCGCTACCAAATGGAGCAGAACTTACGGCATGGATACCTTCTTTTCCGCCTGTGTTAACAACAGGGTGTGATGGTAAATAGGGTACAAGTTTTTCAACAACGCCAATTGGTCCCATACCAGGGCCTCCGCCACCATGGGGTATTGCAAAAGTTTTATGTAAATTTAAATGGCAAACATCTGCGCCTATATTTCCAGGGCTCGTTAAACCAACTTGCGCATTCATGTTAGCTCCATCCATGTACACTAGCCCACCGTTATCGTGAATAATTTTTGTTATTTCGGTAATACCTTCCTCATAAACCCCATGAGTACTTGGATAAGTAATCATAATACAACTAAGCGTGTCTTTATAAAGTTCAGCTTTTGCTTTTAAATCTACAATATCAACATTACCTTTATCATCACATTTAGTAACAACAATTGTCATTCCTGCCATAGCTGCACTTGCAGGGTTAGTACCATGTGCAGAAGATGGAATTAGTGCAACAACCCGTTTATCATCTCCATTTGCTAAATGGTATTGGCGTATTACCATTAAACCTGCGTATTCTCCTTGTGCGCCTGAGTTAGGTTGAAAACTCATTTTTGCAAAACCAGTAATGTTGCTTAAATCCTTATCTAAGGTAGCAATCATTTCTAAATAGCCTTGTGCTTGATTAGTTGGCACAAAAGGATGTATGTTAGCCCATTCTGGCCAAGTTAATGGTAACAACTCAGATGCAGCATTTAATTTCATTGTACAGCTACCTAACGAAATCATACTGTGTACTAATGATAAATCTTTGTTCTCTAACCGTTTAATATAACGCATCATTTCACTTTCACTATGATAAGCATTAAATGTGGGATGAGTTAAATATGTAGATTTACGATTTAAATTAGAAGAACTAATTAGTGTAGATGAAACCTCTTTATCTAATGTAACGTTAAAACAAGAGGCGATATCTTGTAAATCACTCCAATCAGTTGTTTGATCAATAGAAATCCCTAAATGAGCATCGTCTATTTTTCTAAAATTAATTTGTTTAGATTCAGCAATTGCAATTATTTTAGCAGCATCACAACTAACAACAATTGTATCAAAATATAGTTTAGTGTTTACTGTAATACCCGCTTTAGTTAATGCGTTGCATAATGCAAATGTATGGTTATGTATTTCTTGTGCAATAGCTTTTATCCCTTCAGGACCATGATAAACAGCATACATACTAGCCATAATGGCTAACAAAGCTTGTGCAGTACAAATATTACTTGTGGCTTTATCACGTTTTATATGTTGTTCGCGTGTTTGTAAAGCCATGCGTAATGCAGGGTTTCCTTCCATATCTATACTTACACCAATAATACGACCAGGTATTAAACGTTTATACTCTTCTTTACATGCAAAAAAAGCAGCGTGCGGCCCACCATAGCCTAAAGGCACTCCAAAACGTTGAGAGTTGCCATAAACTACATCAGCACCCCATTCACCAGGAGGAGTTAATAGTGCAAGTGCTAATAAATCAGACCCTACGGCCACTTGAATATTTTTTTCTTTACAAGAATTTATATAAGCTTGATAATTGTTTGCTTCTCCGTTAATATCAGGGTATTGAATTACTGATCCAAAAAAAGAATCATCTAAAGTAATTCGAGCAACGCTATCTACTATTACTTCTATACCAACAGGATTACATCGAGTTTTAATAACATCTATAACTTGAGGAAAACATGTTTCACTTACAAACAATTTATTGGCATTAATTTTTTGTTTTTCTTTACTGCGATTACTGTAAAACATAAATACAGCTTCTGCTGCTGCAGTTCCCTCATCTAACAAACTTGCATTTGCAATTGGCATGGCTGTTAAATCCATTACCATAGTTTGAAAATTAAGAATAGCTTCTAATCTCCCTTGTGCAATTTCAGCTTGATACGGTGTATATGCGGTGTACCAACCTGGGTTTTCAAAAACATTACGTTGAATAACCGATGGTAAAATAGTATTGTAATACCCTAAGCCTATATAACTTTTAAAAATTTTATTTTTTTTACCTAATGCACGTAAATGTTTATGGTATTGAAACTCTGTTAACGCATTCCCTGTTGTTAAAGGGTTTTTTAATCTAATGCTAGAAGGGACAGTTTGGTTTACTAATTCCTCAATTGAGTTAGCACCAATTTTTTTAAGCATTACATTTACTTCTGATTTACGTGGACCATTGTGGCGATTTACAAAAATATCGTTTGACATAGATTGAAAAATTGAAACACAAAATTAATCAAAACAATTTAGTAAATGTCATTTTAAGCGTATGTTTATGAATAAATTTTTAACTTTTTTAGATTATATAATCAATTAAATTAATTAAGACTGATTTTTATCAGACAAGAAGATAGAATTAACCTCTTTACTTTCTAATTGTTGTACGCTTCCAACGCTTAAATTATTAATGTTTAGCCCTCCTATTTGAACTCTTATTAATCTTTGTACTGCAAAGCCAACGGCTGAGAACATTTTGCGTATTTGCCTGTTTTTACCTTCTGTAATTGTAATTTTTAACCATGTGTGCGGCCAAACATAATCTTCATTAAATACACTTGGTATTTCTGTTTTATTAATAATTTTAACTAAACAAGGTTGTGTTTTATAGGTGCAATTTTTACCTTTTAATTTAATTTCTACCCCATTTTGTAATATGTTTATAGTGTTTTGTGTAATATTATTTTTAACCCTAACCAAATACGTTTTATTTATTTTTACTTCAGGTAATAAAATTTTTTTGTAAAAATTTTTATCTGTAGTTAATAACAATAAGCCTTCAGTATCATAATCTAATCGCCCTACAGGCATTACATTTTCATTAAAACTATAATCAATTTGATTTAGTGTATTTAAACCATATTGGCCTTTAAATTGGCTTAACATAGCTTTAGGTTTATTTAAAATAAAATATTTATTCAATTTTAATTATTGTTTCTTAATTTTAGCCAAATGCTAAAGTACGTTAATATTATTTTTGTTTTTTTATTTTTTGAATGTACAAATAATGATCAACAAAATAACTTAAAGCAAATTACTTGGACTAATTCAATTGCCAATATAATTTACAGCAATTGTACCCCTTGTCATCGTCCAAACCAAAGCGGACCATTTAATTTATTAAGCTATACAGATGCTTTAAAAAAAGCTAACCTTATAAAATTTGTAACACAAACCGGTTACATGCCGCCATGGCCTGCCGATGCGAGCTATACACATTTTGTAGGTGAACGCGTTTTAAACGATACAGTAAAATTATTAATTAAACGTTGGGTAGATGAGGGTTGTAAATATGGAGATAGCACAATTACAATTAACCCACCAGTATTTAATGAATTTTCAAATTACAGAAAACCAGATTTAATAATTAAACCAAAAGAAGCTGTAAAAATTAAAGGCAATGGCACAGATGCTTTTTACATTATAAAATATCCTTATCAAATAAATAAAGATACTATAGTTGATTTTGTTGAATTTGTTCCTCATCAACGCAAATTAGTTCATCATGTTAATGGCCATTTGGTTTCGTATGATGAAAACAGAAAATTTAATTATCAAAATGGCATACAAATTAATGTTGACCAAACCACAAATTTAATGAAGGTATATACTGACATGAATGTGCCTTATACTGATAATTTAGAACCTAAGTTTCCTACACTTACGCCTAATACAGTTTATTATTTACCTGGTTATTTACCTCCTAATTACCCAGATGAAATTGGAGGTTTTAAATTAAAAAAAAATGGCATGTTTTTATTAAATAATATACATTATGGCCCTAGCAATAAAGATTGTGTAGATAGTAGTTATTTAAATGTATTTTTTAGAAAAACAGCAATTAAACGAGCCATTAAAGAAACGCAACTAGGTACATTTGGCGTATCTAAAATTGAACCGGCATTTTTTATTGAACCAAATGTTATAAAAACATTTTCAACACAATTAACTTTAACTCAAGATATTTCCTTATTATCTGTAAACCCACACATGCATTTAATAGGAAAATCGTTTTGGGCTTTTGCATTTTTAGGAAAAGACACATTACCCTTAATAAAAATTAATAAATGGGATTTTAAATGGCAATATTATTATACGTTTTTAAATCCTTTAAAAATACCTAAAGGGTACACTATTAAAGTTATTGGAGTTTTTGATAACACCAAACAAAACCCAAACAATCCCTTTAATCCTCCAAAAGTAATTACTAACGGTAACGGGGTTGAAAGTATGAAAACAACTGAGGAAATGTTTCAATTTATTTTTACATATATGCCTTATAAAGATGGTGATGAAAAGATTAAATTAACGAATTAATATTTTTAAATAATAAAATTGTTTTTTACGTTAATGTTAAACACATTAAAAATATTCTGCTCAGTTAATATCTCTTTTGTTAATCCCTGTTTATATATTTTACCGTTCTTTATAAAAGTTAGAGTATCTGCATATTTCGAAGCAATATTAAGATCGTGTACAATTCCAATAACCGTTAAGTCAGAATTATTTTTCATAAAAAGTTTAATTTTATCCATTAAATCGTATTGATAATAGATGTCTAAAAACGTTAATGGTTCGTCTAATAAAAGAAGTCTGGGTTTTTGGGTTATAGACAACCATATTTGTGCAAATACACGAGCAAATTGTACTCTTTGTTTTTCTCCCCCACTTAACGATAAATAATTTCTGTTTTTAAAATTGGTTAAATCAAATAAATTAAGTGCGTTTTCACAAATTTCAAAATCAATTTTATTAGGTTTATTTTTAAAGTGGGGATATCTCCCCATAAGAATAATTTCAGAAACGCTTAAAGGGAATGCTACTTCTATGTTTTGAGATAAAACTGCTCTATAAGTAGATAATTCTGATATTGAAATTAAATCCAGATTTTGATTTTCGTAAATAACATTACCATTGTTCGGAATAATTTCTTTACTAATAATTTTAATAAGTGTTGATTTACCTGAACCATTAGGGCCAAGGACTATGTTTAATTTACTTTTTTCAAAATTTACTGAAACATCATCAAGTATAATTTTATCTTTAATTTGAAATTTAATATTTTCTAACTTCACCATATTAAAATAAGTAATTTGTTTTTTTTAATAAAATTATAAAAACAGGTACACCAATTATTGACGTAACAATGCCTATTGGGAGTTCAGCTGGTGCTAATAATAACCTTGCGGTTAAATCTGATACGGTTAAAATTATTGAGCCAAGTAATGCGCCAGACCAAATTAAGAAAGTATTATCTGAGCTTTTTAACATTCTTAAAAAATGAGGAACAATTAACCCTATAAAACCTATTACACCGACAAAAGCTGTTGCAACAGAAACCATTACAACATTAACAATAAGTACTTTTATCTTTAATTGATTTATGTTTACACCAAGTAATTGAGCTTCGCTTTCACCTAACATTAAAGTGTTAAGTTGTTTTGCATACTTAACACTAAACAAAAAACAAACAAGCGTTACAATAATTACAAACAATAAACCTGACCAATAAGAGCCGGATAATGTTCCTAAATTCCAAAACGTAATCGATCGAGCTTGTGGGTCTCTGGCAATATATGATAAAAAACCAACCCCACTCATAAAAAGGGCATTTATTGCAACACCTGTTAAAAGTAAAGTAACAACAGAGCTTTTATTGTTTTGTTTTGAATTAGAAAGATAAAACACTAAAAATGTTGACAGCATTCCTCCTGTACACGCAGCAATTGGCAGAGTCCATTCGCCAAAATTAAGTTTAAACATTGCGCCTAAAACAAAATACAATGCTGCACCAAATGCTGCTCCGCTTGAAGTTCCAACTAAGCCAGGCTCAACTATTGGGTTTCTAAATAAAGCTTGCATTAAAACACCGCCTACAGCTAAAGCCGCACCAACAAAAATACCCATAATAACTCTTGGAAGTCGTATATGAATAAAAATTCGCTCATTTAAATTTTGTATTTCTGCACCATTAATAAAATGAATTAATGAAAGGTACATTTCATTTAGGCTTATTTTTACCGCTCCAAATAACATTGAAAAAACAGAAAAAACTACCAATAATAGAACAAGAATAATAAAAATTAGTTTTAAATTATTTTGTTTCATTTTTATGAATTAATTTTTGAATTAACAAAACATTTTCTCCCGTTCTTGGTCCTAAATAAACCAAATCATGCTCTTCAATCCTATAAACAGCATTGTTTTTAAAGGCTTTAGTAGATGAAACTCCAGGTAGTTTTTCAATTTCTTTACCGTTATTTAATTTATCGTATCCAAAATCGGTTAATAAAATAACATCTGGTTTAGCGGCAGCAACTATTTCAGGAGATATTTGTTTCATTCCTTTATCAGAATCAACAGCTATTTCTCCGCCAGCCCATTGTAACATTTTTGCTGCTGTACTTTTTTTAGTTATAACTAAATAGGAATTTGTTGCTCTTCCAAAATGTATAATTAATACTCTTGGTTTAAAAGAGTATTTTGAAGCTTCGTTTAGCGCCTTATCCATATCAATTTTTAATTTTTCGCATAAGTAATCTGCTTCTTTTACTTTATTAAAATGAGAACCTATCTCTCTAATTAAAGAGTCAGTACCTTCAATTGTAGAAGAATACTTTCCAAAAGTTTTCATTGGAATTTTTAAATTATTTAATTGCTCAACTACATGCTCAGGACCAATATTATTATCGTGTAATATAAGTGTTGGATTCATTGCTAAAATGGTTTCTGCGCTTAACGCTCTGTGATATCCAACTGTAGGCAGTTTTTTAACAGAATCAGGAAAAGTGCTGGATAAATCAACAGCTACTATATTTTTTTGAGCTTTTAATGCAAAAATAATTTCAGAATATTGTTTAGATATACAAACAATGCGTTCTTGTAAATTATTTTTATTGTTTGTGTTTTCAAATCTACCACAACTTAATAAAATTGTAGAAAGAAATAGATATATTATATGTTTCATTTTATGTAATTAAAAACTCCAACCTATTGTTACAATGAGGTTGAAGTTTAGTTTATAATTAAAAAGTATATTTTAAGTTAAGTCCGCCAAAAAAATTAATTTCGTTGGGTGCAGGAATAAAAGCATCTGGCAATTGATTTACAAAAACCATATTATAATATTTTACCCCTGTAATATTATTTGCCCCACCGTAAACATTAAAACTAAACTGTTTAAGTGTAGTTTTAAATCCAATTTTTGCATTTAATAAATTATAGTCGCTTGTTTTATTTAAACCATCAGAGGTATAAGGCATTTGGCTTCGGTAATTATAATATGTGTTTGCATATAGACCTATTTTAGTTTCTACATCAACTCCTGCATTAAATACAACAGGTGCAACGCCTGCAACCGCTTTACCTGAATAATCTTCGGTAATTGTAATGTTTTGGTTAGAAGAGTTTTTGCCAATTTTTTCAAATTTATAATTGTCATATTTAAACTCTGAATACGTTAAATTTGCAAATGGCTGTAATAATGTTATAAAATGAGTTGTAGATTCAACTACTTTATAACTTGTGTAAACCTCTAAACCGTTATTGTTTAATTTTCCTCCATTAACTATATACGAATAAAGTGTTGCGGTATTATTTGTGTTTTGTACAGTTATAGTTGTAAATTTATTTTCGTATTTAGTATTAAAAACAGCAATAGTATAAAACAATTTATTATTTAAAAAACTACCCTTTGTGCCAAGTTCTATTTGAGTGCCTTTTTCGGGTATTAAATTTTTATTAACTTCTCCGGTAGTAGAAATTAAGATGTTACCACTCACTGGTGCTTTATACCCAGTAGAATATGACGCATAAACCGATGCTACTTTACTAATTTTTTTATTTATTGCTACAAATGGAGAAAGCAAATTTTTATAACTATTACTATAAATTTTTTGTTTAGTATTATTTGGATGGTTATTGTTTAAACCCCATAAACGATCTTCTAAACTTATAGTCATGTTACTAATACCAACACCACCGGTTAAGCTAAAAAACATAGGTAAACTTAATGTCCATTGCGTAAAATAAGAATAAGTTGAGTTTTTAGTGGCCTGATTACTTTGTGTACTATTTATAATGTTATATCCGCTACTATTTGTACTATCTGTTCCCATACCATAGCCAATTGTTTGAGCATTCATTAATTGTGTTTCAAACCCTGTTACACCAGATAAATTAATGCTTTCAGATAAAGAAAATTTATTTTCAAATACAGATCGTAAACCGTAATTAATTGGTTGTTTATCTGTCCATCCTCCAGCAGAGCTACTATTCATGTTTTGTGATGATCCAAAAAAAGTTGTTTTGTTTAAAAAGTTTTTACAAAAACGGTAAGTATGTCCAACGCCAGCTCTTAAGGTTATAACTTGTGAATGGGCTTTATTTTTGATGTATCGTGGATTTCCTG
>CAZAPH010000013.1:31792-41168 GCA_964487105.1 uncultured Akkermansia sp. | reverse complement strand
GAAATATGACTTTTTGAGGGTTGACTAATTAGTCCTATAATCAGAATCAAGTTTTTATGGAAGTGGCATTACCATTGTAAAATTAAAAAATAGCTTTGGACTATTTTTTAATTACAATTGGTATAATTTTGCAACGGTGTAGGTGTTAAAGACAATGTTTTGTTTTTAAAGTTTAACATATAAATTTTAAAAAAGTAAACTAAAAAGTTAACTTGCTATTTTCCTAAAGTAAATTTTATGGGTATATTATAATAAACCTTTACAGGTTGGTTATTAATATAACCAGGTGTTTTAAATTTTGGCAATAAATTTATTACTCGTTTAGCTTCTTCTTCTAAACCAAAACCTAATTTATTTTGGGCAATAACATCAGTTACCTCACATTTTTCGTTAACTATAAATTTAATATAAATTGTACCCTCTTTACCTGCTTCACGAGCCAAATTTGGATATACAATTTTTGACCCAATGTATTTGTAAAGTGCGTTTAATCCACCTTCAAACTCTGGTTGTTTATCTGCAAAAATAACGGCATCATTTGTTGTAATGGTATTGTTTGTTGTATTGGATGAGGAACCATTATTTTCAGAACCTAAAGTTGCATTATTTTCTGTTAAAGTAGATGAGTTTTCATTTCCTGAATTTAAAGTCATAGATGTTGTTTCAACAGCTAATGAATCTTTTATAATTGTGCTTAAACTTTTTGTGTTTGCCAATTTATTTGGTGTTGCAGCTGCTGTACCTTTTGTTTTAGGCTTTTCAATCTCAGGTTTAATGTCAACTACAGTTACAATAGTTTTAGGTAGTATTTGATCTAATATTACTGTGTTTGTAATTTCTTTTTTATGGGTAAAATAGTAACTTATAGCAAAAAAAGTTAAAAAAGTAATTCCAACAAGTAAAAGAGATTTAAAAACTGTTTCTCCGTAACTTGAACGTATTTCGTATGCGCCATAATCTTTATTTCTGTTAGCAAAAACAATCTCTGTCATTTTTTGCTCATTATTTACTTGAAGTTTCATATACTAAATTTTAATTTGGTTATTTTTAAAAGATACGCTTATGTAAAATTAATAGTACACCTTAAATTTTGCACTCAAAACTATAAAACTGGTAATTACAACTATTTAAGTGGTAGTAAAATGTTGTTATTTGGCTATTTATTTTTTAGATATTTCTTTTTAATTAGTATAAAATGGATAAAAACCTCAAAATTATTTCTTAACTAAGTTAATAAAAGGTATATAAACTATTTCGTGATTTAATAGTATGAAAGCGATAATAATGCTTACCTAATTATTGAATTTCCTAAATAATTGTATTTATTATTACAATTACTTATTTATTGGTATTTTAGTTAAAAATTAACTATAAATTTGTAGCCCAATTAATTACTATGGAAGTAAAAACATTAACACAATCAGACTTAAATGTAAATCCAGTTATTGCACAAATGTCTATTCACAATCACGAACAAATTTTATTTTGTAATGATAATGCAACAGGATTAAAAGCAATTATAGCCGTTCACAACACAATTTTAGGACCATCTTTAGGCGGAACTAGATTTTGGAATTATAATAATGAAACAGAAGCCCTTACAGATGTATTACGTTTATCACGTGGAATGACTTACAAATCTAGCGTTGCTGGAATTAATTTGGGTGGAGGAAAAGCTGTAATTATTGGCGACCCTAAAAAAATTAAAAACGAAGCTTTATTACGCAGATTTGGAAAATTTGTAAATAGCTTAGGCGGAAAATATATTACCGCCGAAGATGTTGCCATGACTAGCCGTGATATGGAAATAATTAAAATGGAAACAGATTATGTGAGCGGATTACCAGAAAACATGGGAGGAAGCGGAGATCCTAGTCCTGTAACAGCTTATGGCGTTTATGTTAGTATGAAAGCAAGTGCACGCGAAACTTGGGGTAGCGATTCGTTAAATGGGAAAAAAGTTTTAGTGCAAGGTATTGGTCATGTTGGCGAAGTGTTAGTTAGCCATTTAACTAAAGAAGGTGCAAAAGTATATATTAATGATATTAGCGAAGAAAGATTAAAACAAGTTGCAGATAAATATAAAGCAGAAGTAGTAAGTGCCGATAAAATGTTTGATTTAGATATTGATGTGTATGCCCCTTGCGCTTTAGGAGCAACCGTTAACGATACAACTTTAAGTAAACTTAAGTGTAAAATAATTTGTGGTGCAGCTAACAACCAATTGGCCGATGAAAACATTCATGGCGAGACTGTTGGAAAAAAAGGAATATTATATGCGCCAGATTTTGTTGTTAATGCAGGTGGGATTATTAATGTATATTATGAATTAGATGGTTATAACCGCGAGCGCGCATTGGCGCATGCTGAAAAAATATATGACACAACATATAATTTATTTCAATTAGCAAAAGCCGAAAAAATTGCAACTTATAAAGCTGCAAACAAATTAGGCGAACAACGCTTAGAAGCCATTGCACGTATTAACGCCGTACTTTAAAATTATGCTTAATAGAAGATTTTTAAGAATTAAGGTTATGCAAGCTTTGTATAGCTATTTTCAACACGAAAATGCTGATGCAAAATTGTTTGAAAAAGAAATGTTTAAAAGCCTTGATAAAATTTATGAACTATACCTTACAATTTTAAGTTTACTTAATCATATACACCACACAGCTATAATTATAGTTGATGAAAATAAAAACAAAAAACTTCCTACAAAAGAAGATTTAAATCCCAATTTAAAATTTATTAATAATTTTATTTTAGCTGAACTCGCTAATAATAAAGTGTTTAACGATTCTTTAGAAAAAAGAAAAATAAATTGGCAAAACGAGTTTGACTTAATTAGAAAATTATTTTTTGATTTAAGAGCAAGTGAGTTATATAAAAATTACATGAGTACTAATATAAATACTACAATTGAAGACCGACAATTTTTAATGGATTATGTAACACAACAATTAAGTTCAAACGAAGTTTTGTTATCGTTATTTGAAGATAAAAATTTACATTGGGCTGATGATGCTTTTGTAGCATTTAATTCTGTTATTAGAAATTTAGAAAAAGGAGGCGAAACATTTTCACTACTTCCTTTACTGCGTGATGAAAAAGACGACCTAGATTTTATGAGCGCATTATTTCATCGCACAATTATGTATAAAGCAGATTTTAAAGAATTAATTGGGAAACATACCAAAAATTGGGAATTAGATCGTATAGCAAATATGGACATGTTGTTAATGGAAATGGCGTTAACCGAAATAGTTCATATACCAACCATACCAATAAAAGCATCATTAAACGAATATATTGATATAAGTAAAGAGTACAGCACACCACAAAGTAAATTGTTTTTAAATGGCGTTTTAGATAATGTTGTAAACGAATTAAAACGTGAAAATAAAATTAATAAAGTTGGTAAAGGTTTAAAAGAAGAATAATACATCATAACCCATATTTTGCAGATGTTTTTGAGTCGGAATAGAAGTTCTATTGCAAATTCTGGGTTAAACTCATTTAAACATAAAAAGCCGCATTTGCGGCTTTTTATGTTTATGTAAAATATGAGTTAAAAATTAACAAAATAAATTTGTAAATAACTATAATAAGTAGTAAATTTATACTATAAAATATAGTAATTAATTAAAATAAAATATATGGGCTTAAATAAAATAGCATCAAACATTAGATTTTTACGCCAACTTAGAGGGTTATCGCAAGAACAGTTAGCTGATGAATTAAAAATTACACGTTCAAGAGTAGGTGGGTATGAAGAAGCCCGAAATGAACCCCCAATTGATTTATTAATTCGATTATCCGAATATTTTCATGTTGCTATAGATGCTTTAATACGTGGAGATTTAAAAAAAACAAATTTAGATGGTTTAATGAAAGTAGGGAAAAACAGAATACTTTTTCCAATTTTAATTGATAGTGAAGGTAACGACATGGTGGAACTAATTCCTGTTAAAGCACAAGCAGGATATTTACGCGGTTATTCAGACCCTGATTACATTGAACGCTTACCTAAAATGAAATTACCTTTTTTACCAACAGGTAAGCACAGGGCTTTTCCAATTAAGGGAGATAGTATGCCTCCAGTTAAAGATGGCTCATTTGTTATCGGTAAACATATTGAAAAACTAGAAGATTTAAAGCTGGGAAATACTTATGTTATTGTTACAAAAGATGATGGTTTGTCTTATAAACGTGTGATGAACGCTACTCGCAAAGAAATAGAATTACATAGTGATAATAAAATATATCAACCTTACAAAGTAAAAACCGAAGATGTTTTAGAACTTTGGGAATATACTTGTTCTATAAATATGGGGCAATATGGAGAAGATGAATTAAACTTAAACAGTATTATGAATATGCTTAGAGGTTTAAAAGTTGAACTTTCTGAGATAAAAAAGGATAAAAAGAATTAAAAGTTTAAGTGTAAAGTTAAAGAACGAATTGTGAGAATTTAATAATGGATAAATACAAAGAAACTTTTAATACATGGAATAATGTTGCCGCTTTATACCAAGATAAGTTTATGAACTTAGACTTGTACAATGAAACATACGACTACATCTGTAATTTCATAAAAAATAAAAAAGCAAAACTATTAGATGTTGGTTGCGGGCCCGGAAATATTACTAAATATCTATTATCTAAAAAGTCAGATTTTGACATTTTTGGAATTGATATTTCACCCAAAATGATTGAACTTGCTAAAATAAATAATCCTTTAGCAAATTTTGAGGTTATGGATGGCCGCTTTATTAAAAATCTTAAAACAAAATATGATGGAATAATTGTTGATTTTGCATAACCACAAAAAGGTTTGTTATAAATATCTTTTAGGTCTTCTAAAAATGGCCTACAATCTGCACAAATATGCTTAAATTTACAATCTTTGCATGTTAAAATTTAATCTTTTTTTATTTTCTATAAAATTTAAAAAATCTATTTTTTGCAAAATCATTTAAATAAATATCTTTTATATTTCCAGAATTAATTCAAAATATAAAGCATATAAATTACAAAATTATAAACGACATGCAAATAAATTGCATACAATAAACCAAACTTTATCCTAACATATCCTAAAATTATTCCTAAAATTAAAATATAAATTTTACATATAAAAAGTATAAAAAAATCATCAATGCAAGTTACCATTGTTATAAAGTGTAAACAATAAAAAAATAAAGTTAAGATTATTGACACAAGCCATAAATTAATTTTTATAAAATTTAAACTAATTAATATAATATACATTATTGCTAATGATATTGATAATTTATAATCAATATTAATTTCTTTATTAAAATACAAATTTGTTATAGATTTTTTGGAAATAAATAAAACCAAAAATATTGATGCTATAAATGAAATTACAACATTTCTCTTGTTTAAAATTATTGGAAGTCTGTATGTAATTTCCTCAACAATAGGTGCTAAAATACAAGCAAAACTAAAAATTAAATATTTAGGGATGTTTATTAAATTTGCATCTGTAGTGCTTATAAGTAAAATATAATTAGGAAAATATTTTTCAATAGGAAAATATAAACCTAAAAAAATAAGTAGAAATAAAATTAAAATACAAATAGTAATATTTTCTTTTAATGAATTAATCTTAATTAAATCTAATTATTTTTTTAATTTATTGCAAATAATATCAAATGTTTTTATTTTGCATTGATTTTTACTCCAATCTTCCCAATTTCCTGTTAAAGGATCATAGCCACATTTTAAGGGCTTACTAAATTGATTTTCTGGATTTTCTATAAAAATACGACAATCGCTACATACATATCGATATTCGCAATACTCGCAAGTTTCAATTTTTGATTTTGAAATATTACTTAACATTTTGTAATTTTCTTTATTAACAACAGTAATTATTTTATCATTTTTGATATTCCCTAATTTTAAATTAGAACTCGGACAATTAAATAAATTTCCATTTTTATCAATTGAAATTTTCTTATGTAAACAATTATTATGTTTTAATGACTCTAAATAAAAACTTAAATTAACTTTAAATAAATTTTTATTAATTGTGCCGCAATCATTATTTTCTAACTTTTTCTCAATATAATAAATTATTGAAGTTTCATTTTTTTGTGCGGCTAAACTATTTACATTATGAATTACAATTTTAGTAATTATTGGGTATGATTTTAATAAATTACTCAAATATTCATGAGTAAATTCTTTATTGTATTCAATTATTAACTCAACACCTCTTATTCTAGTAGTGTTTATTTTTTTTAAAAAAATCAAAAATGAATTAATGTTTGATTTTGAAAGATTTCTAACTTCTATATTTTGACAACCCACCTCAGTTAAATTAATCAAAATAAATTTCATTTGGTCAAAATTATGCTTTGACCACTCGATAATAGAATCATGAATATTAAAAGGTGTAGAAGTACTTTTCCCAATTTTAGGGAATTGCTTAGGATAATTAGTAAAATGCGCTAAATCATTTCCAACAAAAATATTTAAAAAATCTATTAATTCTTTATAATTTAAATTGTTTTTCTTTGTAAACTCTAATATTGATGTTAGTTCTAATGATTTTATTAAATAATAATAATTTGTTTCGAAACGATAATAAGCACCTTTTTGTAAATCTTGTATCAATGAATATTTTTTACCTTTAACAAGTATACAATTAGCGTATAATTGGAAATAATCGCTAATCATGCAGTTTGCTTGTGTTTCTATAGTTTGCAATTGGGAATGTATCATCGCAGTTGTAATATTTGCTTTTAATTGAAAATGACACACCTCTTGTGTTATTAAATGTTTTAGTTACATTTAGGAAGTTAAATTTAACATTTAACTTCATTAAAGATTTTTTGTCTAATTTTTTCATTTAATTTAAAATAATTCTTTTTTTATAGTTTATTAATTTTCTTGCAATTATTGATTCTAATTGATAATTACACGGGTAAGAAATCATACCAAATTGACCAACAGGATTGACTTCTAAGAAAAAATATCTATTCTGATCATCTTTTATTAAATCAATTGATCCAGTCTCTAACTTAAGTATTTTCATTAACCTAAGTAATTTTGAACAAATCTCTAGTGGCAAGTTGTAAGGTACAACTCTATTCGGATTTAGGTGGTCATAATTTCTAAAATCCGTTTGAGTCTTTATGTTATTTTGAGAAAAAATAGCCATTGAATAGAATTTTCCTTGTAAATAAAAAACTCTTATTTCAAATTTTTTTAAAATGTATTCTTGAAAAAATGAAATACCAAATTTTTGAGGTAATTTTTTAAAATCATTTTTACTTATTTCTGAAACAAAATTCATGTACATTTTATTGTTTTCGGAATAATAAAAATTTGCATTTAAATCTTTGACTACTATCCGTTTTTGTTTATCAAAAAATATCTTTAATTCTGCTTTTCTGTTCGTTATAATATATTTTGGGATGTTTAACCCAATTTTAGAAGCAATGTTTAAATTTATTATCTTGTTTGTATTTGTTTGATTTGGTGAAGTTATTGCGAATAAATATTTTCTTGAATCTAAAAATAATTTCTGCAACGTATTATAATCTGAACAAACATTATTGTAAAGATCTAAGAAAAATTTGCCATTATTTTTATAATCTTTTATTGTAGAAATAAAAGTGTTCACTAAATGATTCTCATAAGTCCATCGTCGGTACCAAATTCTATCAATATTCGATTCTAATAGTTTTTTATTAAAATTAAAAACTGATTCAGTTTTGTTATTTGTTATTACAATCGAATTGTCGTTATCTTCTAGTAATTCTCCATTAAAACGAATCGCTTTGTGTCCGTAAAAAGTTATCCAGTCCATAACTAACTCTGTTGTAACGTCAAAAGATTTTTGCGAAATTATTAATACTTTTTTTTTCATTGCCAACCCAATGGTCCCATGCCAGCATTTTGATTTACACCTCTTAAATTATCGTTTGTTGTTATAAGATCTTGATCTGGTACATTATCTGTCGTACCATATAATGGGCCTGTAGTTGAATTTGAAACGTAACAATTTGAATAACCTATACCTGTTGGGATGTAATTTAAAAAATCTGTATTTCCATTTATTGAAGGGTTTATTCCAATTAATTTAAATTCTTGGATTTTATTTAAACTAAATTTTTTATTGTTTATTGTTAAATCCTTAATCTTTTCTTTCTTTTTCATAACTTATATATATTAACTATAATAATTCCAATCGTTGCCTTCGGCAAACACATTACTTTGTTCGCTAAGTTGGGTACTGGCGCAAATGCTGTAGCCGGCTTGTATATCCAAATCGTCTTCAAAATTTAGGGTGTGGTTAAAGGTTTTATCGGTACCGCTATAATTTAAAGTGGGTACTATAATTTCTTTAAACAAATAGGAGTTATTAGTGTCGTTAATGTAAAGCCTTATCATACCCGGATTTACATTTACAGCACTTTTAATATTAATAGTGTTTATACTACTGCCTTTATAGGTTGGTGTTGCACCAGCGGTGTAAACTGTTTCTATTACTCCGGTACCGTTTAAATTGCTATTGGCGGTTTGTACAGTTGCGCTTTCAAATTTTGGGTAAAGTTTTGTAGTATCTTGCCTTACTGCGCTTGTGTAGTAACTCCACTCCATGCCTTCTGCTATAATATTAAAGCTTTCGGCATTTTGGGTACTTGCCATTAAAGTATAACCATTTTGTAATGTAAAATTAATTGGTACAGTAGCTTCAAATGTTGGTCTTATGGCAGCTTGTGTTATGGCAGGTATTTCTATTTCATATAATAACTGTATTACTGTTCTTAAATCGTTTTGTACAAAAATACGTACCATGCCGATTGTTGTTGAGCTTAAGGCTTTAATAAAAATATTTTTCACCATTACTCCATTTTGTGTACCTTTTATTATATTACTAATGGTGCCTGTACCATCTGTATTTGTATTAGCGGTATTAATTTGGGTAATTCCTGTTTTAGCTCTGTATTGTGTTTCTTCGGCCATGTTTTTAATTTTTATGCTGGGTAAGTCCAATCGTTTGCCTCTACAACTAAAGCAAAGTTTTCGGCATTTTGGGTTGCAAATTGTAATTTATAACCTGCCTGTAATTCAAAATTTATTAAATTGTTTTTAATTACAAAACTTGCTTGGCTTCCACTTCTATCAACACCTTCAACATCAAATTCTTTAAATAGATATTTATTATGGGTATCGTCAATAAACACACGTATCATACCACTTGTTGTGTTGCTTAAAGCTTTAATTGTAAGTGTTTCTATTCTGGTTCCATTACTGCTGGCATTTGCTGTTAATCCCTCTACTAAAGTACCTGTACCGTTTAAGTTTGAGTTGGCAGTACTTAACAAATTAACGC
>CAZAPH010000013.1:14802-31782 GCA_964487105.1 uncultured Akkermansia sp. | reverse complement strand
AGTAAAACGTGTACTTTCTGGCCTAACTGATGATGTGTAGTAAGTCCAATTTAAACCTTGTGCAATTACATTAAAAGATTCAGAATTTTGTGTACTTGCATACAATTTCCAATCTGCTTTTAATTTAATATCGCAATTCCATGTAAATTCAAAAGTTTGAGTAGTTGCTGCGTTTGTATTAGCAGGTATTTCAATTTCTTGTACAATGTAATAAGAGGAGCCATTGTAAATAAAAATTCTAACCATACCTTGTGTGGTTGTAGTTTGTTGCTCTTTTACGGTTATAGTTTTAATTAAAGTGCCATAAGCACTTGCCGTTAAAAGTAAACCTAGTGTACCAGTGCCATCTAAATTGCTATTAGCGGTTGATAGTGTAACAACCCCTGTGTTTGCTGTGTATTGTGTTTCTGCTGCCATTTTATTTTTAATTTATGGAAATATTATGTCTAATGCTTCAATTGCTATACTATAGGTTTCGGCATATTGGGTTGATGCTTTAAGTGTTAAACCGGCACCAAAACTCCAATCAACATCATAGCTAACCTCAAACGATGGTTGAATGCTATTTTGTACTACCGCATTTATATTAAATTCTTCAATTAATCTGGTAGTTGAACCATCGTAAATAAATAATCTTACCATACCCCTTGTTGCATTAGCTAATGCTTTTATGGTAATTTTTTTTACCAATGAGCCAACAGAACCAGTTGTTGCACCTGTACTTAAAACATTTGTTAAAGTTCCTGTTCCGTCTAAATTAGAATTAGCCACCGAAACTGTTGCAACTCCTGTGTTAGCCTCATAATGTGCTCTTTCGCCAATGTTTGAGTTTACCTCACTGTTTTTTAAACTAAAGCCTGTGTTTATTGATTCTACTAACATATTATTGTTTTTATTTAAAATAATTTTTACTTTTAAACATTATAAAAAATTAACAAGCTTCTAATAAATCTAAATTACAAATAGTAATAAGCATTTTGCAAAACATTTAGTTAGCTTTATGCGTAATATTTAACTCAATTTGTGTAAATATGAATATTAATCAATCAATAAGAAAAATAAGAGAGTATAAAAACCTTACTCAAGAATATGTAGCCCAAGAAGTTGGTAAATCAAGAAAAACTTATGCAGAGATAGAAAATGGCAATGAGTTACCTAAAATTGAATTGCTCGAAAAAATTGCTCGTACATTAGGTGTTACCGTAGATGATATTATTAATTTTAGCAATAAAAACTTTTTACAATCTATATTTAAAGATAGTGCAAGCAACACAGGTGTTGTGTTTTCGTTAAAAGCCGAAAACTCAGCTATTGAACTTAAAAATTTATATGAGAAATTATTATTAGAAAAAGATTTAAGAATAAAAGCACTTGAAGAATTAATTATAGAATTAAAAAGTTGTAAATAGCAAATTGGGATACCAAAGTAACTATTTTATTTATTTCTGTAATTGTTGGTAACAATAAAATCAATAGTAAAAAATGGTAGATTATTTAATTTTAACACTTCTGTACTTTATTTTTGGCATAACTAACAAACCAACAAACCCAACTACAAAAAATGCAATTAACGCAAGTACCGATTGGCGCATAGATCCTGTAATTCCTTCAATTAAACCAAAACTAAATGTTCCTAAAACAATACCTAATTTTTCTGATACATCAAAAAAACTAAAATAACTTGCATGGTCTTTTGTTTCGGGTAATAATTTAGAGTATGTACTGCGCGATAAAGCTTGTATGCCACCCATTACTAAACCAACGCTTGCTGCAATACAATAAAACTCAACTGGCGTATTAATAAATAAATATACACAGGCGCAAATAGCTATCCATAAAAAAATAGCAATAAGTAACGCTTTTACATTACCTATTTTGTTAGATAGCCACGAAAATAAAAACGAACCTGCAATACCCAAAAATTGTATTAATAAAATACTTATAATTAAAGCCGTTTTTTTATAACTATCGTTTGGCCAATCAATTTCTTTGGCGGCAAATAATGTTGCCATATACATAACGGTTTGCACACCCATATTATAAAAAAAATAAGAACTTAAAAATTGCTTTAAAGTTTTTTGTGTTTTAATTTCTTTAAAAACTTTAAGTAACTCATTAAATCCCTTGGTAAATATTTTTTTAGAATTTTTATTTTCAACAACAGTATTTATTACTGGTAATTTTTTTAAAGTGTATTGTGCAAAGCCAAACCACCAAATGGCAACGGTTATAAAAGCAAAACGTGCATCAATGCCGGGTAAAGCAATATTTAAATCGGGAAATATTTTTTTAAAAGTGCCTGTTAAAATAAAAACTAAATTAATAATTAATAAAATTGAACTTCCTAAATAACCCAAAGCAAAGCCTTTAGCGCTTACTTTATCTTGCAAATGTTCGCTTGCAATTTCGGGTAAATATGCGTTATAAAACACTATACTTCCCCAATAACCAACCGTTGCTAGTAAAAAAGGAAACATAGAAAGGAGCATAGAGTTTTTATTAAAGAAAAACAAACCAGCAACAGAAAATGCGCCCAATGCACAAAAAAAGGAAAGAAATCTTTTTTTATTACCTCTATAATCTGCTATACCCGAAAGAATTGGCGCAGTAAAACAAACAATTAATAATGATATAGAAACAATGTACGAATAAAATTCGGTATTTTTAAATGTAAGTGTTCCAATTACAATATCACTGTTTATTAATTCGCCTTGCGTGTTGTGCGAAGTTTGATATTCATAAAACGCCGGAAAAATAGCAGAATTAATAACTAATGGAAAGGCTGAGTTTGCCCAATCGTAAAACGTCCAAGCTTTTATAGTTGCTTTATCATCTTTTTTAATTTCCATTTTTATAATACTTCTTTAAGTTGTTCCATTTTCATACCACGAGAGCCTTTTATTAAAACAGTTGAGTTTTTTATTTTATTTTCTACTAAAAATTGTTTTGCCTCGTTAGTTGTTTTAAAACAGTTAAAAGTATTTTGATTTAATTTACAAAACTCATTTCCTACCAAAACTACATTGTTTAATTTTAATGAAATTAAAAGGTCAACAATGGCTTGATGCTCTTTCTCACTATAATTGCCCAATTCAAACATATCACCTAACAACAAATATTTATTTTCAGCATTATATTTTGCAAAATTATCTATTGCTGCTTTCATACTATTTGGGTTTGCATTATAAGCATCTAACAAAATTTGATTGTTTTCTGTTTTAATTAATTGTGAGCGGTTATTATCTGGCACATAATTTTCTAAACCTATTTTAATGTTGGCATCGTTAATTTTAAAATAATGCCCAATACAAGCTGCAGCTAAACAGTTTATAAAATTATACCGTCCTACTATTTGAGTATTAACTTGTATTAATTTATTCCAGTCTTTTTCGCCATAACGGGTTGTATATTTTAGTATAATTTTTTCATCTACTGTACAATCTTTTCCTATTGTATCATAAAGTTTTTTTACTCCAAAAGTAATTTTATTATTATCAATTGCGAGTTCATGCAAAAGATCATCATCTCCATTTACAAAAATTTCAGCATTTTTATTTTTTAAAAAACGATACAATTCAGTTTTACCTTTTATTACACCTTCAATTCCTCCAAAGCCTTCTAAGTGTGCTTTTCCAATGTTTGTAATATACCCGTGGGTTGGATTAGCAATTTGACAAAGTTCATTTATCTCTCCTTGATGGTTTGCTCCCATTTCAACTATAGCTAATTGATGTTCTTTAGTTAATCTTAACAAAGTTAATGGTACACCTATATGATTATTTAAATTTCCAATAGTTGCAAGTGTATTATATTGCGTTTTTAAAACGGAATTAATTAGTTCTTTATTAGTTGTTTTACCATTGCTTCCAGTAATAGCTAAAACAGGGATATTAAATTGATTACGATGATAATTTGCTAAATCTTGTAATGTTTTTAAAACATTTTTTACTAGTATAATTTTGTTACTTACAACATATTTTTCCTCATCAACAATTGCTGCTATGCAACCGTTTTCTATGGCTTGACTAGCAAATTCATTTGCATTAAAGTTTTCGCCTTTTAGAGCAAAAAACAAATTATTTAAATTAAGGTTTCTTGTATCGGTTATTACACCAGTTGATTGTAAAAAAATGTTGTAGATACTTTCTGTTGAAGTAAAATTACTCATAACTATAAAAATAAAAAACCCCTAAGTATTAAACTTAGGGGTTTTGTTTTAATTATTAACAAAGTTATTTTCCTAATCCAACTGGACTACCTACGCGTGTCATTGCACAACGGAAGCCTAACCAAGCAGATGTTTGTCTTTGATCTAAATATCTGCGTGTACCAGGGTTTAAAAAGTAAGCACGATCTCTCCAACTTCCTCCTTTATAAACACGAGCTTTATCATTAATTAAAGAAGTTTTTGCATATTCGTACATCATTTTATCGCCTTGTGATGAATATGCCTCTTCGCCATCAGCATAATAAATACTTGAGTTTACATCACCATCTAAATAATTAATATAATCAGCTGTTTTGTAATTTCTACGCTCATCTAAATTATCTGTTGCAACAGCACTACTTACTTCTCTCCATTGAACGCGACCAGGAATATCTGATTTACCTTCTGGTGTTGCATTATTATTACCATTTGCATCAACAGTCATAAATGTTAATATAGAGTCTGTTACATTTTCTGGTTCTACGCTAACGCCGTGTTGAGTTGGTATATTAACTTTATGGTTAAATTTTTGCCAAACTGGTCCATCAACATTAGTTAAAATTTCTCCGCCATAGCCTCCAATTAATGTTGTACTATCTTTTTTCTGTGTTGTAAAGATATTACCACGGAATGGTCTAAATTCATCAGCATCTTGCCCGGTACTAGGGCGATAAACGTCCATTACCCATTCGCAAACATTACCACTCATATTATATAAGCCGTAATCGTTTGGCCAATAAGAATATACAGGTGCAGTTACGTCTGCATTATCATTTAAAAATCCTGCTGTACCCATATAATCACCAGCTCCACGAACAAAGTTGGCATTAATTTGACCAATAAATTTATCGGTTGAGTTACGTACACCGTGTCCGTTCCAAGGGTAAATTCTTCTATCTGTTATACGTTCACCAATTGTATTACCAATTAAACCATAAGCAGCATATTCCCATTCAGCTTCGGTTGGTAGGCGGTATTTTGGTAAAAATATACCATCTTCCATTTTAACATCTCTTTCAGGGTTTTGATCATCGTACGAAGGTAATTTTTGTTTTAATTGACCTTGCCATTTACCAGATAAATAAGCTTCTGTACTAAAATAATCTTGGTCAGAAGGTGAAGGAACGTGTTCTAGCAATCCTTCACGAACTAAAATAAATTCATTTACACGGTCTGTTCTCCAAGCGCAAAAATCATTTGCTTGTAACCAATTAACACCAACTACAGGATAATCTCTATAAGCCGGATGGCGTAAATAATACTCAACATAAGGTTCGTTATAGGCTAACTTTTCTCTCCAAACTAAAGTATCTGGCAGGGCTCTATAAAAAATATCTGGAAAGGTAGGACCAAACACTCTACTTGTCCAATATAAATATTCTAAATATGAAAAGTTACTTACTTCCGTTTCGTCCATATAAAATGATGAAACAGTAACTCTGCGTGGCACATTATTCCATTCGTAGGTTACATCATTTTCTGTACGGCCAAACGTAAAGGTTCCTCCTTCAATAAGTACTAAGCCAGGCCCTGTTTCTTGTTCTTCGTATGGTGTTTTTTCAAATCCCCCATTACTAGGTTCATTATAAGCCCAACCTGTTACAGGTGAACGCTCTTGCGAGCATGAAACCGCCATTAATGCAACTAAAGCAGCAACTGATTTACGGTTTTTTATCCAATTTAGATTCATAATATTATCTAATTTTAACGCTATAACGTATATTTTTTTAAAAGGTTACAAAAATAATTAAAATGAAGGACAACTAATAGTTCTATATTTTTTACGTTTAGGTTTACATTCAAATTGTATTTGTATCGAAATTTCATGTGAACCTGCAGTGTTACCACTTAATTTTGAGACAGTTATATCATAACTGTAGCCAAATTTAAAGTTTTTATTTTGGATACCTACTAAAGCAACAACGGCATCTTGGTTACGGTACCATAAACCTGCTACAAAAGGACCTTTAACATAATATAAACCAATATTTAATTGTTGAAATTTTTGTTGCGCTTGAAATAAAATGTTAGGGGATAAATAACTTTCGTTACCTTTTTCTAATGGGATAATTGCACCACCATGTACGGTAAATTTAGTAGGTAATGGAGATGGGCCAAGTAAGCCTTCATCTGGCTGATTAATATGATGTGCAGCAAATCCAAAGAAATAATTTTTGCTATATCCTAGTAAACCTGCAGAAAAATCTAAATTACTTTTACGTTGTAAAGGAATTGCTTCTTGTGTATTCCAAACAAATCCTCGTCTGGCATCAATCATATCACCAAAATTAAGTCTAGAGTTATCTAACGTTTTTTGTAAATAGGTTGCTTGTACACCAAATTTCATTGAAAACTCTCTATTTATTGGTGCTAAATAAGAGTACATTAACGAAAAGTTATTGGTTTGTAAGGTTCCTCTAGCTTGGTCATCTGAGGTTACTAAAAGACCTAAACCACCCGCTAAAGGATTTAAGTGCATATCATAAGATGCTGAATAGGTTACATAAGTTCCGCTTAGGTTAGGCCATTGATTACGATAATTCATAGCAATACGTGGACAACGAGCGGTACCTGCAAATGCAGGGTTTAAATATAATGGATTGGCATAAAACTGTGTAAATTGCGGGTCTTGTGCCTTAAGGTCAGTTAAAACCGCTATAAACACTAGTAAAGGAAACCAAAAACGTTTATTCATAATTAATGTTAATTAAGCCTATTTTACAAATATATTAATAAAATCTTACCAAACAAAAAAGATTAAAATAAAATTCCACTTATAATGCTTTTTTACCGATTAAAATACATTTTAGTTTTATTGTTATTAATAAACATAGTACAATAATTTGCCATTTTTATCGTTAATTTTACAGCAATATTTATTTAAAAATGAATAAAACCGGTCTTTTTTCTTTAATTCTAATATTTCTTTTTGTATTTAACGTAAAGTCGCAAAAAAAAGTTGCATCTATTTTAAATACTGAAACTAATTTACCATTAACTTCTAATATAATTCAACTAAATGATAACGATACAAGTTATGTTAAAGTAATTGTAAAAGGAGCCAATTATCAACCTTTAAAAAACAATTTACCTTATTACTCAATCATCCAAAGTTCAAATCAATTGTTAGAGGCCAAAATTAGCGATGTGGTTTCTATTAAAGTTTCAGAACCAAGCGCTTCGGTAATTAAAAAATATTTTGGAAAAATTTTAACTAATGAATTTGATTTAGTTGATGTTTCAGGAATCTCAGCAGGTAAAATAATAAACCAATACCAATTAACACCATTTAAAATTAATAACTTAAACCAAGTTGAAGAGTTGGTATCGTACAAAATAAATTGGGTTGAAAATCAAAAAAAGAATTTAAACACAAAGTCAACCGCAACATTTGTAACAAATTCAATATTATCAACGGGTAATTGGTTTAAAATAGGAACCGGTAAAACTGGTGTGTATAAAATTGATAAATCTTTTCTTACAAAAATGGGAATTGATGTTTCTACAATTGATCCCAAAAAAATAAAACTATATGGCAATGGAGGAAATGCATTACCGGAATTAAACAGCGCAACTGTAATTGATGATTTAAAAGAAAATGCTATAAAAGTAATTGGAGAAAGTGATGGAGTGTTTAATGATAATGATTATATTTTATTTTACGCAAAAGGAAGCCAACAATTAACCTACGACCCTACAAATAGATTAAAATTTAATCTTAATAATAATATTTATTCTGATTCGAGTTTTTATTTTTTAAATTTTGAAAACTCAAATGGATTAAGAATAGGTGCAACAAGTACACCAAGTAATATTGTAAACTCCACAAATTCTTATGATTATGTTGCAATAGAAGAAAAAAACGATATTAATTTTATTAAAAGCGGAAGAGAATTTTATGGACAGTTTTTTGATATTACAAGTACTTATAATTTTTCATGGAACGATGGTAATTTTGTATTAAATGATAGTTTAATTGCAAGTGTAACAATGGCTGGTAGATCATTCTCCCCTAATTTTTATACCTTCAACGTAAATGGAATAAGTCAAAGTTTTACCATTTCAAATGTAGGCACGTATTATTTGGATCCTTATGCTAATGTTGTAAACACAGTTGCTGGTGGGGCAAACAATAATATAAATAGTATAAATTTAGGTGTAACTAAACTATCTAGTAGCGCATTAGCATGGTTTGATTAAATTACAATTAATACCCGTAGGCAATTATCTAATACAAACAAACAATATAACTTTAGAGATTCACGAGTTACAGGAACAGTAAGCACAAATGGAATTACCTATAATATACAAAATCCAACAAGCGAATATGTTACAATTTGGAACGTGAGTGATTTTACACAACCTATAGAAGTAGTTAATACAAATAGTAATTCATCTATAGCATTTAATTACACACAAAATAATATGCCAGATGAATTTATTGCTATGGTTGATGAGGATTATTACAAGCCAGTATATGTAAGCAAAATTTCAAACCAAAATTTACATGCACAAGCACCTGCAGAGTATATAATAATTACGCATCCGCTTTTTGTTTCGCATGCGCAAAGGTTAGCAAATTTACACCAAGTTAACGAAAATTTAACCTATCAAATTGCAACAACCGAAGAAATATATAATGAGTTTTCGAGCGGAAATCAAGATATTTCTGCTATTAGAAATTACATTAAAATGCTTTATTTAAAAGGCGTTAATTCAGGTACAAACATACCTAAATTTGTAGTATTACTTGGAGATGGTTCATATAAATTAAAAAATAGAGATATTGCCACTAATAGTTGTTTAATTCCTAGTTACCAAAGCATAAATTCAACAGCTCCATTATCTAGCGTTACTACCGATGATTTTTATGGTTTAATGGATCCAAATGAAGGAGAATATGCTGATGGTTCAGTAAATAACACCTATAAAGTTGATATTGGAGTTGGTAGATTAATGGCTCGAACTGTAACCGAAATGAACCAAATGATTAATAAAATTGAAAATTATTACAATAAAGATGATATAAATAACCTACTTGCACAACAAACAAATTGTGGTAATACCAATGAAGGAACTTATGGAGATTGGCGAACTTGGGTTAGTTTTATTGCAGATGATGGCGATAAAGCATTACACATGAATCAATCAAACAATTTAGCAAATGTATTAAAAACAAGTAATCCTGAATTTAATCAAGAAAAAATCTACCTAGATAGTTACCAAAGTGTTTCTACGCCTGGCGGTATTAGGTATCCCGATGCTGTAAATGAGCTAGAAAGGCGCATGAAAAAGGGAGCTTTAGTTGTTAATTATACCGGACATGGAGGCGAATTAGGCTTAACCGAAGAGCGAATTGTTGATGTAAATTCTATTAATAATTGGAGCAATTTTAATAAACTTCCTTTAATGATTACTGCAACTTGCGAATTTAGTAGATTTGATGACCCAGAAAGAACATCAGCTGGAGAATATGTAATGTTAAACCCTAAAGGAGGAGCCGTAAGTTTATATACAACTGTTCGTGTTGCATTTGCCGAAACAAATGAATACTTAAACAATGTTTTATTTAAGTATTTATTTTCAGTTAACTCACAAGGCAATAGGTTAACTTTAGGAGAAATTATAAAAAACACAAAAGCAGATGTTGGGCAAGCCACTGTTTATGCTAACTTTCATTTACTGGGCGATCCGGCAGTTGTTTTAAGGTTTCCTAAACAAAAAATTATTACAACACAAATAAATTCTGATACAGCAAAATTAGTTTTAAAAGATACATTAGGGGCTTTAAAAAAAGTAGTTTTAAAAGGAAAAATAGCACTAAAAGATTCTAGCTTAATAAATACATTTAACGGGATAGTTTATGTAACAGTATTTGATAAAGAACAAACAGTAAGTTGCTTAATTAATCAACCTTATAGTGCAACTAATTATGGTATTGCCGGACCAAATGATCCGTTAACGCCTTTTACATTTAACTCTTTTAAAAATAGTATTTATAAAGGAAAATCAATTGTTAAAAATGGCGAGTTTAGTTGTACATTTATTATTCCTAAAGATGTAAGTTTTATACCTGGTAACGCTAAAATAAGTTATTATGCTACAGATGGCTTTGTTGATGCTATGGGCTATTATAAAAATATAGTTGTTGGCGGTAAAATTGCAAACGATGCAATAGTTGATACAGATGGACCAAACAGCAAATTATTTATTAATGATATTGGTTTTGTAGATGGAGGCACTACTAACGAAAAACCTGTTTTTTATGCAAACATTACAGATTCTAGCGGAATAAATACTATAGGAACAGGCATAGGGCATGATATAGTTGCTATTTTAGATAATAGCGAAAATAATCCTGTTATCCTTAATGATTTTTACGAAGCAAGTATAAACACCTATCAAAGTGGGCAAGTAAAATATCAGTTTAACAATTTAAGCGAAGGTAATCATCGCATAAAATTTAAAGCTTGGGATATACAAAACAATTCATCAGAATCTTATATTGATTTTGTTGTGGCAAATAGCAATGAATTAGTTTTAAAACATGTATTAAACTACCCTAACCCATTTACCACAAATACAAAATTTTCATTTGAACATAATCAAGCATGTACACCTCTTAAAGTATCAATACAAATTTTTACTATTAGTGGTAAACTAGCCAAAACAATTCAAACCTATGTTTATTGCGAAGGCTACAGGCCTGTAGGTATTGTTTGGGATGGAAAAGACGACTATGGAGATAAACTTGCAAAAGGGGTTTACATCTATAAATTATCAATACAAACAAACGATAATAAAAATGCTGAAAAGCTAGAAAAATTAGTAATTTTAAATTAGTATATTTACCCTCCCTTTGAATGATCAATATGGCGATGATTAAATTTAATAAATGCTTAGTGTTTTTAATCACTTTAATGTTTTTGTATAGCACTTCAAAATCACAAATATCAACTTTACAAACCTTAAATGGACAAACAGTTGTAATTAACCCAATAACCACAGCAGTACCCTTTTTATTAATTGGCCCTGATAGTAAACAAGGCGCAATGGGTGATGTTGGAGCCGCAACAGACCCAGATGCAAACTCTATACACTGGAACGGAAGCAAAATGGTATTTTCTGAAAAGAAATTTAGCTTTGGCTTAAGCGCTACACCATGGTTAAGAACTTTAGTGCCTGATATATACTTGTACTATTTGGGTGGATACGCAAAAGTTAAAAAAAATACATCAATTGGCGGTTCATTAAGGTATTTTAGTTTAGGAAATATTGATTTAACTAACATAAATGGAGTTCAAACAGGAAGCATAAGACCAAATGAATTTGCTTTAGATGCAGCAATATCTCAAAAATTATCAGACAATTTTAGCATGGGTGTTGCAATGCGATTTATTAATTCAGGGATTAGTCGTGCGTTTTCAAGTAATGCAAACTCTGCCAGAACTGCAGCAGTTGATATTAGTGGTTATTATAAAAGTAATGAATTTAAATTAAGCGATAAAAAAGCTATTGCAACAGGTGGTTTTGCATTAACTAACCTTGGTGCAAAAATAAAATACAGTAACGATCCTAATTTTATTCCAATGAATATGAGACTTGGAGGTGGATTAAAAACTAAGTTTGACGATTACAACACATTTGGTTTTTATTTAGATTTTAATAAACTTTTAGTACCAACCTCACCAATTTATAAACATAAAGTAGATGCTAATGGTCAACCAACAAATGAAATAGAAATTGACCCCTCAACCGGCGAAAAAGTAATTTTAAAAGGTAAAAACCCAAATGTACCTGTTGCGCAAGGTATTTTTCAATCTTTTGGCGATGCACCAGGAGGCGCAAAAGAAGAATTACAAGAAGTTAACATAGCCACAGGCGTTGAATATACTTATAACAATGCATTTTCACTTAGAGCTGGTTATTTTTACGAACCAAAAACAAAAGGAAGTCGTCAATACGTAAGCTTTGGAGCTGGCTTTAAATATAATGTTATTAAAATTGATTTATCGTATTTAATTCCAACACTCATCAATAACCCTTTAGCAAGAACATTACGATTTTCATTAACTTTTGATTTTGATCCGGCAAAAAAAGAACAAACACCTAACCCAACCACACAACCTTAATAACATTACGTTGTGTATAATTGAAACTTATAAAATAAATTTTTCTAAATTTTAAAAGCAACTTTGTAAATAAAGTGGTTTTTAATATGTATTTAAAAAAATTAATAATATTCTTGTTTTTGATTGTTTTATTTTTTGTTTCATGTAAAGATACAAGCGAGTCAAAAGAATCAAAAAAAATATTTTCCTACAACGAAATGGCTGTTGTAACTAGCCTTGATCCTGCAGCTGCATCAAATTTTGAAAACATTTGGCCGGTAAACCAATTATTTAACGGATTAGTTCAAATGGACGATCAATTAAATGTTTTACCATCAATTGCAAAAAAATTTAGTATCAGTAAAAATGGATTAGATTATGAATTTATTTTACGAAACGATGTGTATTTTCATGATAATAAATGTTTTACTAATGAAAAAGGAAGAAAAGTAATTGCACAAGATTTTATATACAGTTTTACTAGATTGTTTGATAGTAAAGTAAGTAGTGCAACAACATTACTAAGTTGTATAGATAGAAGTGAAAAAACAAATTATAAAGGCTTTGAAGCTAAAAACGATAGCGTTTTTATTATTCATTTAAGCAGGCCATATAGCGCATTTTTAAACATATTAACCATGAAATATTTTAGTGTTTTACCCGAAGAAGCAATAGATTATTATGGTGAAAATTTTAGAACAAATCCAGTTGGTACAGGACCATTTATGTTTAAAAAATGGGATGAAGGCACTCGAATAATTTTACAAAAAAACCCCAACTATTTTGAAAAAGATGAAAAAAATGAGAGATTACCATATTTAGATGGCGTATCAATATCATTTATTAAAGATAGAGAAACAGCATTTATGGAATTATTAAACGGTAAATTTGATATGTTAAGTGGAGTAGATGCATTTAACCCAATGGAAGTTTTAACAAGCGATGCAAAACTCAAAGAATCGTACAAGAAAAAATTTTACCTACAAAAACAAACCTTTTTAAAAACAGATTATATTGGTATTTTAGTTGATGAAAAAATAGAAACTATGCATTTGATAGGGCTAAGCTTGTAAAATTTCTTCGTAATGGTATAGGCATACCTGCAAATTGTGGTTTTATACCTAAAGGGATGAAAAGTTATAATCCTGATAAAGTTAAAGGGTATTATTACGACCCAAATAAAGTAAAACAACTTTTAGAACAAGCGGGTTATCCAAATGGCGAAAATTTACCCGAAATTGTTATTCATGCAGCAGATAATTTTAAAGAAGCATTAGAATATATTCAATCTCAATTGGCACAAAGCAATATAAAAGTTCAAATTAGTATTGAAAAACCATCGGTTTTAAAACAAGCAGTAAATGCCTGCGAATATGGTATGTTTAAAAAATCGTGGGTAGGCGATTATAGCGATGAAGAAAATTTTATGAGTTTATTTTACAGTAAACATTTTGCGCCACAAGGTGTTAATTATTTTCATTATAGTAACGCAACATTTGATAAATTATACGAAGAAGCATTAATTTCAACATCAGACACCAATAAAATTAGCTTATACCAACAAATGGAAAGACTATTAATTGAAGATGCGCCTATAATTCCGCTTTATTACGATGAAGTAGTTAGAATTGTGGATAAAAAAATAACTGGTTTACCTATTAACCCTATGAATTTGTTAACATTAAAAACTGTACGTAAATAATTTTTTTATTTTTAATAATTTTGTAAATTAGCATTTTAAAATTAAAAACATGGGAAACGATCATAACCACCATAGCGATGAAAAAAAACCTGTAGCATTTACTGCTCCTTTAATTTTTGGTTTAGTAATTACTTTTGTAATTCTTGCATTTGCAAGTTTAGGTAATCCTTGCCATCATCATGGAGATTGTAGTACTAAAGAATGCGAAAAAACCTCTCATAGTTCGCATAACGAAAATGCTGACCATTCAACTGAAGTAAAAACTACAGAAAAAACTTCACACTAAATTACAATTACTTTTTTAGCTTTTTCTTCTTTAGAAAATAATTTGTTCTTTGTGAGTTATTTTTAATTGTACTAAAGCATTAGTTTTTACGTTATTAAATTTATAAAGAATAAGGTTGAATTTTTCTAACAATTTAATATTTAAGAGTATCATAATTTTACTTTATGGTTGTTTTAATAAATTGAATTGCCAAAATGATACGTTAAAAAAAATTACGTATTCTGCTTTTGTTGATGCGTTTTATGTTTATGATTTTGCAGAACCAAAAACAACTAAACGAAACAGCAACTTTTACAACTACAATAGGCATAACCAAGTAAATATTAACCTAGCTTATTTAAAAGCAAATTATACTAATAAAAAAGTACATGCTAACATTGCACTTGCTGCTGGCACATATATTCAAGATAATTTAAGCACTGAACCAACATTATTACAAAATATTTTTGAAGCCAACTTAGGGTTTAATGTTTATAAAAACTGGTGGTTTGAAATGGGTGTATTTCCCTCACACATTGGATTTGAAAGTGCAGTATCTAAAGACTGTTGGAACTTAACACGAAGTATTTGTGCTGAAAACACACCTTACTACGAAAGTGGAGCTAAATTAAATTACATTTCAAAAAATCAAAAATGGTTGTTTAGCGGAATATACTTAAATGGATGGCAACGCATTCAAAAAAATCCAGGTTATTCTTTTCCATCGTTTGGTACTCAAATTACTTTTAAACCAAGTTCTAATGCTACAATAAATCATAGTACATTTATTGGATATATAAATCCCGATTCTTTAGCTGTATTAAGGCTTTACAACAATCTTTATTTTGTTTATCAAATTACTGAAAAGGTAGGAATGATAATGGGTTTTGATTACGGGCAACAACAACATTCTAAAAAAGACCCTAAATTAAATTTTTGGTATAGTAATGTTGTAATTTTTCAATATAAAATAAATAAAAAAACTGCATTTTCGTTTAGGAGTGAATATTATAGCGACCCTGATCAAGTAATTATTAATTCACCTAATGGTGAGTTTAGTGTATTTGGAAACTCATTAAATGTTGACTTTATACCTCAAGAAAATTTTTTAATAAGAATTGAAGGACGCTATTTAAAAGCAAATGATGATATATTTTTAAGTCCTATAAAAGGATATAAAAACAATAATACGTTTTTGAGTACTTCGGTTAGTTATCAATTTTAAAATTTTCTTCTAATTCTTTAATAGCCGAATTAAAATTTACAAATTGTACTTTATTTGTTTTTAAATATTCAACTAACCAAACATACCAATTTAACCAAGTTTTAAACGAAGGAGAAAAATACCTATCATGAAAATCAATTCCTAAGTAGTTAATGTTTTTATTATAGGCTTTATCAATTAATTTTAATGTGTTATCTTTTACTTTTTGCAAATTTGTATTTTGCCACCTTGTACCATTTTGAATTACCCAACCATCCATAATTTGAAATGGAAATTCCCACATATTACCAATTTTATAAGGGTTTAAAAAATCATTTATTGTACTGTCATACGTATATCCTGCCTTGGCCAAATTATTTAAAGTTTCATTATTATTTCTTACATAATGCATTCTAATACCAAAATTTTTTAATTCAGAAATTTTAGTAAACTGTGAATACTCTTTTTGTATAACATCAAAATTTTCGAAAGAAATTCCATGAACACCAATTTCACAATTTCTAAGTTTCATTTGTAAAATCCAAGGGATAGCATTACTTAAAGAATAATTTAAACCTACTCCCTTATTTACAGCAATAAAAAAACTACTTGGTATGTTGTTTAAATTATTAAAGGTAATTAACTCATCTATATTTTGCCATTTATTTTTAAAAAAATCGGTATATCTTAAAAAAAATTCTTTAAACGAAATTTTACCTGCAAACAATTCAAGATGCATCCTAGCAATGTATTTAGGGATAATAGTATCTTTTAATAAATGCTCCCAAACGGTTATGTGATCAATATCGTGCGAAATAATTGCTTTCATTATTTTTGCTTTAGTAACTTAATTAGTTTTGGTAAGTTATTTACCGTAATATATTGGTAATTTAATTCTTTACCACCTAAACCTTTATAAAAATTTGCTAATCCGGTATTTATAGAACCGCCTCCAAAATCAAAAAACTGATGTGATTTGGAATAATATTTAATTGCAAAGTCTAATAATAAATGCATACTGCCCGAATTAGAATTTTTATTTATTGTAGTTCCTTTTAAATACAATACATAATTATTATTGTAAATAAAATATGCAATTGCAACAATTTTATCTGTATGATCTTTTGTTGCTATGCAATTTAATTCATTAGATTTAATTGCACTATTAATTAAGTTTGAAAATAATTTAAGGTGATTCTTTTTTAAAGAAATACTTTTTAAAAAAGGGTAAATATGTTTTTCTACTAAAGATACAGCCTCTTTAGGTTGTATTAATTGAACTTTAAAGTTTAAAGTTTGTGCTTTTTTAATATTTCTAATTGTGTTTTGATTATAAGTAATTTCATTTTTATAATTTATAATAAAAGTTTTTTTTGGTTTTATAGTATTGCCAACCAGCTTATTTGAGTAATTAAATTCATACTCAATTAACTTAAATGTTTTATTTAAAAAAATAAAAAATTCATTTATAATTTCAGGCTTTGTATTTCC
>CAZAPH010000013.1:0-14792 GCA_964487105.1 uncultured Akkermansia sp. | reverse complement strand
ATTGATGGTTGCTGTAAATAAAGGATACCTAATTTTTTTTTAAATGTAACGGGCAAAATCGATTCGTAATCGTTTAAAATTAATGCGTCCCAGCCAGGGCTAGTTGCATTTAAATAAAAAGATTGAGCGAAAACTAAAGGTATAGGAGAATTCAGTATAACTTTATCCCATTTAGCAAAATCAATATTTTTATGTTTTATATAATTTATGCCTAACATTAAAACAAATGACGTTTTTTTAATTTTAGTAAAATTTCGATTGCCAAATTTCCTTTATTTATTGTGTAATACGGAATTAATTTACCGCCAAAGCCTCTAAAAAATTTTTCAACTCCAATTAGCATACTTCCTTCAAAATCAAACATAGTACAGCCTAATAATTTAGCATTTTCAATAGCTTTTAAAATTAATAAATTATTTACGCCTTGTATTTTAGCATTTTTATTAGTTCCGCCAAATAAATAATAACAGGTATTAGAATCGTATGCACAAAATACAGCACCAATTAAAATAGAATTTGAATAAGCTTCAATTGAAAATGAGTTTTGATTATTAGAAAAAACATTAAAAAGATTTTTTAATTGATTTTCATACACATTTGCACCTGCAGAATTTAAAGAATTTTTAAAATAATTAAACAAATCATTTTTTGATAATTTATTATTTACAATTAATAAATCGCTATTAGTTGCTTTTTTAATAATATTTCTGTTTTTAGGATCAAAATTTTGAGAAATTTCTTCAATAGATTTTGTTAGATCAATTTGATAAGTATAATTAGGAATTACTTTATATCCTTTCCAAATAAAGGGCTGCATATCAACAATTGTTGAAGGAAAAGCTATTACAGTTAATGTTGCATTTAATTTATCAAAATAATCCGCACAAGTTTTTAAAATATCTTTTGTAAAACCATTAATAATAGATGGATTAGTTGCATTTGATACAATTCTTAAACCACAATTTGGTGAATATGGAGGTAACTTAATAAAAGTGGTGCCAAATTTTTTAATTTTAAAATAATACAAACTGCCAATTAATTTATCATCATCATTTAAAATTCCAATAAAATAAATATTTTCGTCATATATAGATATCCAATTAAAACTGTTGAAAACAGAAACACCAGCATTGCTTAATGAAACAAATTCATCTTTTGATATTTCTTTTATTTTCATATTGATTTAGAACCTACAATTGTTACTATGCCTAAATTTTGATTTCTTGCGTTATATAAAATTAATTTTGGTGTAATTCCAATTGCCAATAATTTTTCTTCATAAGATGATTTCATTTTTTGTGGATTAATTATATATCCATCATCAGAATTATAAAACAATTTTCGAGCATTAACCCACGCATCTACATATTCTTTTGGTTTTGGGTGTACATTTAACATAACGTTTACATTTGTTACTACGTTAAGTATTAAAATAAAATTAGCAGCAACATTATTAAAAATTTTATCAAAAAAAACAAAATGTTCAAACTCCGTATTACTATACCTAAAAGGAACGGGCAAATCTATTAATACAAAATTAAAATCAGACCTGTGAAGTTTATTATTAATTATAGCGTTTATTGAATCACCACAATTTATATTAGCATTTGGAAATTCTTTTTTTGCGTATTTTATTGCCTGTTCATTAATATCCCACATTTCTAAATAATTTGCTTCATTTGCAAAAAGCCTTGTCCATTGAAGACCAGTTTGGCAAAAAGCATCAAGAGCAATTAAATTTTTTGGCCAATAATTATAATCTTTAAGCGTAAGTATATTAAGCATTAAAGAAGTAAACAATCTTTTATTTTCAAAAGGCTTAATAAGTTTTAAAATTAATTTATTTTTATAATAAAGTTTAGCTACCATTTTTAACTTAGTGTATTATTATAAATTTTAATCATTTGTTCCAAGTTTACTTTCCAACTATAATTTTTCAAAACATGTTTTCTAGCTTCTATCCCCATTATTTTATTTAAATCTTTATCAAACAATAATTCAATTGCATTTGCTAATTCAACACTATTTTGTTTTGGCACAATTTTAGCAAATTCACCATTATTAACTACCTCCAATAAACCTTTTACATCACTAACAATAATTTGTTTTTCGCAAGCCATAGCTTCAACCACTGCCACACCAAAACTTTCGCTATCATCAATAGAAATGTTTAAGAAAACATCTAATAAATTATGATAATATTGAACTTCAGAAAATGGAATTCTTCCAGTAAATATAAAATAAGAATCTAAAGCTTTAGAGCTAATTATTTTTTTGTAATACTCAAAATTGTTACTCGCACCAATTAAATAAAATTTAATTTTTTTAGTTGAATATTTTTTTATTAAAATTTCTGCAGCCTCTATTATATGTATAATGCCATATTTTTCTTCAATTGGTTTTATAGTTCCAATATAAAATTCATCTTTAGGTTTATCAACAATTACTTGAGGTTTAAACACATCAGTATTTACACCAAAAGGTGTTACAATAATTTCTTTATTAGTATATAATTTAATTTCTTCTTTCATTACATTACTTGTAGAAAGAATAACATTAGCTTTTTTTAAATTATACTGAAATAATTTTTTATGTAATTTGCTTTTTTTAGGGAAATTATAAACATCACTCCCCCAAACTGATAATACAAATGGTTTAAATCCGCTTAATGCACCTATTAAGCCATAACTTGTTGCATAATGCGCATGTAAAACATCAGGTTTAAATTGCTTAATAATTTTTTTTAATACACTAACGTATTTAATATATGATATTTTAGTTAAAAAATTGTCAGCATCAATTTTTTTTGAAGGTTCAAAATATACTGTAATATTTTCGTGATTATGCCATTCATAACTTGCTTTATTAAAACTAAATAAACCAACTTCAATGCCTGAATTCGCAAGACCTAAAGCCCATTTTTCAGTGTGTTCACTATAAGTATCAGATAACAATAATACTTTCATTGTCGTGGAAAAAGTTGATGTTTAAATAATCTTAAATAAGAAAACCATGTTAAGAAATGATACCATTTTCTACCATATTTTTTACTAATTACAAGTTGATCTTTAATAAAATTTGTTGTTAAACTTCCTGTTTTTGAAATGGAATGTTGCCTAAAATTTGCCACTTTAAAATCACAAGCATAAACATTAGCTTTATTTTTAAAACAGCGTAAAACATATTCATAGTCAAAACAACAATTGTAATTTTTTAATAAACCAATACCATTTGTAAATGACTTTTTAAAAAAAGACCCTTGTTGAAAGATACCAGGAGTTTTAGTTGTTAAATTTTTAAAATTAATTACTCGAGTAGGGAAATTTCTCATAAACTTACCATTTGAGTCTATATAATCTATTGAACCATAAATATAATCAATCTTATTATCGTTTTTTAATATTTTTACTAATTCAAAAAATCCATCAACATCTAATGTATCATCGGTATTTAACCATGTCCAATAATCTCCAGTACACTGTTCAATGCCTTTATTTATTGCATCAAACTGTCCCTTGTCTTTTTCAATTTTAACTACATCTAATTTAGGTTTATATTTTTCAATTATTTGTTGAACATTATTGTTTGAACAAGAGTCAAATAACAATAATTCTACTTCTATTTGATTTATACCTCCTAAATTTTTTATAGCAATAGCATTCTTTAAAGTTTCCTCAATATAGGTCTCTTGATTATAGGAAGGTATGATGATTGAAAATTTCAAAATATAGCTATAAAATTAATAAAAAAACTGCTTTTTACCTATTAATCTATTAAAAACACGCTCTATATTTCTTAAAATTACTCTTACTTCATTTCTTTTTAAAATAATACTATTTGAACCGGTAATACCACTTAATATAGGGGTAAATAAGTGTACTTTAGATTTTATATTAGTAGTAATAGCATTTGAATATAAAACACTTTCGATATATTTTCCTTGAGCATCATTAACCAATTTATAGGCATCTAATAAATTTGTTTTATATGATTCAAAATCAAACCCAAGCAAATAAACTTCTGCTGCTTTTGTTTTAAATCTTAAATCTATATAATATCCGTTATAATAATTTTTAGTTATTTGATGTATGTTTTTAATAATATATCTACCGGTAATTTTTATGTAAAAAGTATATTCTTTTTTTAATAAATCTACCGTGTTTTGTAACATTTCAAACTCTTGATATCCTTTACCTCTATTAAATTCGTTTGATTTTGGAAAACGAATAACTTTAAATTTTAATTCAGTTTTTATGTTATTAAATAATTTATTGTTGTCTAAATCGTATTCACTATTTTCTATAAAAAAAACATCGTCATTTTTAAATACTGCACAATAAAATTTTAAAGCTGTTATATAATCATTTAGTCTATCTTCTGGGTTTATGTGCGTTGTATATATACTATTTGGTATAATTGTAGCGGTTAAAATTATAGCGCGTTTATTTAGTATATTTGTCATGTAATCTCCTAAATATATACTATTATTTAAAACCATTGCATTTTAAATTTGCATATTTATCAACTGAAAACCCAAATAATAAACGTGTTTGGAGCGGTACACATTACAGTATTTTAAAACATTTAAAAACAATTGGAACTGTTGATATCCTTGGACCCTATGAGCCAAAGTTTGAAATTTTATTTAAAAGAATTTTGAATCAATTAACTTTTAAATTGTTTAATAAGAGAATTGCCTATAGACACAGTACTTTAGTGGCTAAAAAATTAGGGAAATATTTTAATAAAAAAATAAATTCTAAAAAGTTTGATTTTATAATTGCACCTGCAGCATCTGGAGAAATTGCATATTTGAAAACTAAAACACCAATTATTTATATTACTGATGGAACATTTAATAGTTGTTTAAACTATCATAAAAACTTAAGTCAATTAACTCTAACTTCTCAGCATGAAGGAGAACAGATTGAACAACTAGCAATAAATAAAAGCGCTTTAGTAATTGTTAGTAGCGAATGGTGTGCAAATTCAGTAATTAATCATTACAAAAAAGAAAAAAATAAAGTTATTACTTTACCTTATGGGGCTAATTTAGAAAATATTCCTAGCGCAATAGCTGTAAAACAAATAAACCAAAACCAACCCTTTAAACTTTTATTTATTGGTGTTTATTGGGAAAGTAAAGGTGGAGCAATTGTAATAAAAACATTTAATAAATTAATTTCTGAAAATTATAATATTGAGTTAACAATAGTTGGTTGTGAACCTAATGAGGTATTACCAAAAGGTGTTACAATTGTACCTTTTCTAGATAAAAATAATACAGAAGGACAAATTAAGATGATGACGTATTTTAAATCACATCATGCGTTAATTTTACCTACACGTTTTGATTGTACGCCTATTGTAATAAATGAAGCAAGTGCATTTGGTATGCCTTGTTTAGTAAGTAATACTGGCGGTGTAAATGGGCATTTAAAAAATAATATAAATGGTTATTTAATAGATTATAACGATGATGGAACTGAATATGCAAAACAAATTGCTTGTTGGATTAATGACCCTATTACATATTCAAAATTAAGTGAAAGTACCTTAAAACACTATCAAAATTTTAATAATTGGGATAAATGGATTTTTGAATTAAAAAATTTATTGTTAAATTTAAGTTAATGAAAATTAATTATTTATTACTACTACTTTTATTTAATAAAATAGTTTTTAGCCAAATATCGCAAAGTAACAATGCTTTTAGGCAAAATTTATCAAATAACAATTCAATAGAAAATTTTATTGTAAAAGGTAATTTAGATAAATTAAAATCAAATGAAACTATTGAAAATTACAAATATTTATATGGTTATAATTCAATAGCCGTTATTAAATGTAGTTTTAATACCATATCTAGTTTATTAGATAAAAAAATAATTACTTATGTTGAATTTATTCCTGCAAATAAAAAGCCAATGAATGATACTATGTTGATTAAAAACAAAATTTTACCAGTAAAACAAGGTCAATCGCCTCTTTTGGCAGCATATAACGGTAGTGGGGTTGTAGTTGGAATTATAGATACTGGTTGTGATTTTAACCATCCTGATTTTAAAACTTCAAGCGGTACCACACGAATAAAATATTTATGGGATCAAACCATTACAAGTGCAACTACAACACCTTTACCTTATAATTATGGGCAAGAATGGACCGCCGCACAAATTAACGCAAGTTTATGTACACATAGTGATTTAGCGCATTACGGACACGGAACACATGTAACTGGTATAGCTGCTGGTAATGGATTAGCAAATGGCACTCATGAAGGAATTTGTTCTGAAGCAGACATTATTGTTGTGGCATTAGATTTTAATAAAAACGGTACAATTATAGCTGATGCAGCAGATTATATATTTAATAAAGCTGTATCACTAGGAAAACCATGTGTTATTAATGCAAGTGTAGGAGATTATTATGGAAGCCATGATGGAACTGATTTAGAATCTCAATTAATTAATAGTATGATTGGTCCATCAAAACCAGGCAGGGTAATTGTAGCGGCCGCAGGAAATGCAGGTAATATTAAATATCATACTAAAACTACTGTAAATGGAATAGATACTAATTTTACTTGGATTCAAAATAATTCTTCTAATTTAAATTATTGGTTATATGCAGATACCTCACAAATTAAAAATGTATTTATAAATGTTGGAGTAAATAGGACAAATTATTCAAATGCTGGAAACATAGGATTTAAGCCTTACAACTATGCTTTAAATACCCAAAAAATAGACACAATTAAAAACACAAGCAATGATAGAATAGGTATTGTTAAAAGTTACGCATCAATTAATACATTTGGTGTATATGAACTCTCATTTGAAATAACAGCAGATACTTTAAATCAATTTTGGAGAATAGAAAGTAAAGGCGTTGGGCAACACAATGCATGGAATTTTGATTTTGTTTCATCGGGTTTACCAACAAGTACAGTTTTTCCTAAAATAAATTATTATACTATGCCTGATACGTTTCAAACGATAGTTAGTGGTTTTCAATGTTTAGATAATGTTATAACAGTTGGTAACTATAATAATTTAAAAAAATATTACGATGTAAATAATACACTTCAAACAAGTGCTGAAACTGCAAATGCTTTAGCTGCAAACAGTAGTGTTGGTCCTACCAGAACTAATAAAATTAAACCTGATGTTTCAGCAACTGGAAACAATATTTTTAGTGCAATTGCATTAGGAATGCAAAATAATTTAATTACAACAGCTCCTCAAGTAGTAGCCCAAGGAAGTTTTCATGTTATAGGAGGAGGAACATCTGCGGCTTCACCAGTAGTTGCAGGTTTAGCCGGATTAATTTTAGATAAAGATGGAACATTAACAGCTCCTTTAGTGAAAAATGCTATAATTAACTGTACTTATACAGATATTTTTACAGGCTCTGTTCCTAATAATTCATGGGGATATGGTAAATTAGACGGAAAAGCAGCCTTTTTATGTTCAAATGTAGTAACCTCAATAGGTACACAAAAAGGTTCAATAATACAGGTATATCCAAACCCATTTATAAATAATTTAAATATTAAGGGTATAACTGAACCTTGCGAAATAATTCTTTTTGATATTTTAGGTAACATAGTTCTTAAAACAAAAACAAATACGGAAGATTATACATTAACTAATTTAAATATAACATCTGGCATATATTTTTTAAAGATAAGTAAAGACATTTTTAAAATTATTAAAAATTAAAATGCAAATTTCTGACAACACTTTAAACGCAATACATTCATACTATCAAAATCAATTAATAGATGTGTACGAGTTTAATGAAATTAAATCAATATTTATTACTTTATGTGAACACTTTTTAAAAAAGAATAGGAAAAATTTTCAACATAATTTTAATTTAAAAATAAATCAAAGTGAATTGATTGCTATTTATAATTTAGTTCCTGAACTAAAAAAAAATACACCTATTCAATACTTATTAAATAATGCTGAATTTTATTCTTTAAATTTTTATGTAAATAAACACGTTTTAATACCAAGACCTGAAACAGAAGAACTTGTAGATATAATAATAAAAGAAAATCGTTTAAGTAAAACCATTTTAGATATTGGAACTGGTAGTGGCTGTATAATATTAGCATTAAAAAAAAATTTAAATCAATCTACTTGCTTTGCAATTGATATAAGTTCTGATGCGCTTAGTGTAGCAAAATTAAATGCAAAAAAATTAAATTTAGAGGTTGAATTTAGTAATGTAAACATATTAACCACATCTTCATTAGGTAAAGTTTATGATGTAATTGTTAGTAACCCTCCGTACATTAAACTAACAGAAAAAGAAAGCATTCAGGAGAATGTATTAAATAATGAACCACACGTTGCCTTATTTGTAAATGAAAATGATGAAATTATATTTTATAAAAAGATAATAAATTTTTGTGAAATAAATTTAGTTTCTAAAGGCTTATTGTATTTTGAATTAAACCCTTTAACTGCAAATGAGGTTTTAAATTATGCAATTGAAAGTAAATTGTTTAATACAACAGCGTTAATTAAAGACATGAGTGGAAAATTAAGATTTTTTAAAGGTATAAAAAACTAATTCAATTAAACTTTGAAACCAATTACACAAACATCATCAATTTGTTCAAAATTACCCATCCAGTTTTTGTAATTGTTAGAAATTAATTTTTCAGCATCAGCAATAGGTAATTGAGAAGCCTCAACAACAATTTGTTTAAACCGTTTGGTCATCATTTTTTTACCTTCTCCTTTTGTTCCACCAAATTGATCGGCATAACCATCTGTACTTAAAACAATAAAATCACCAAATTCTAATTTTATATCTGCTTGATTATATTCTGTATTTAAAGGAGTATGCCCTGCAATACAATTTTTAGTTGCTTTAAATTCTAATAATTCAGAGTTACGAACTATCCATAAATTTCTATTTGCTCCAGCAAATTGAATAGTTTTGTTTTTTAAATTGTATTTAATTAATGCAATATCTAATCCATCTTTTTGTTGTTTTATTGCACTTTTAATTTGATTGTTGATGTTATATAAAATATCTTTTGGATTTTTAAGTTTGTTTTCAAATAAAGATAAATTTAATTTATCAATACTAACTATGCTCATTAAACTACCAGGCACACCATGCCCAGTACAATCAGCACAGGCTAATAAAATTTCATCTGTAGAAATTTGTTGAAACCAATAAAAATCTCCACTTACAACATCTTTAGGTAAGTAAATTATAAAACTTTTATCAATTACTTTGTTTATTTCTTCAACCGCAGGTAATAAAGCCGTTTGAATACCTTTGGCATAATTAATACTTTGATCTATCTCTAGTTTTTTTTCTGAAATAATTTTATTTTGCTCTGCTAGTTGCTGATTGGCTTTATGTTTATCTTTATAATTTTTAAATACAAAATATAAACCAATTAGTATAAATACAGTAAAAATACATAAGCCATAAATAATAAACTTATTTAATTTATTTTTACTAGAGGTAATTTGATTTTGAAGCGACAATTCTTTAAGGGCTTTGTCTTTTTTCTCTAATACGTATTGATTTTCTTTATTTAAAATGTTTTGATTAAAAGCTTGATCTTTCAAAGTATCACTCAAATTTTTAAAAGCAAACAAGTATTTAAACGCTTTTTCGTACATTTTATGCTTTTCATAAATTTTAAATAATGTTTGGTATGTTTCTACTCTAGCGTTTATAGTAATAGGGTCATCCCAATATTTTGATAATGAATTTAAAATTTCAGGAATCTTTTTTAAAGAATCTTTATGATTTAAAGTTAATAAATAGCCACTATAAACCGCAGTGTAACTGTAAGCATCATTTATTTTATATTTATTTAAAAAATTAATTGCTTTATATATATACTTTCTTGATGAATCTATTTGTTTTGAATCAGCATAAAAACCTGATATATTAATATAAACACCAAACTTATTTTCGTTAAACTTAGTGTTTTCTACTAAATTAAGTATCTCTCTAAAATACATTCCGCTAGAATCTAATCCGCTTGGGTATTTGGCGATAAAATGTTTGTAATAACTTGCTAATGCTGAGTATAATTGAATAATATCTCCGGTATCTTTTTCTTGTTTAAAGATTTGTAAAGCATTATAAAATAATTTTACTTGAGATTGATCTTCTAGCTGAAAACACTTAATCCATCCTAAATTATACAAACTTTTCCCTATTAAACTTTTATCATTTAATTTTTCACCAATTTGTTGGGCTTTTAAATAATATTCGGTTGCATTATCGTACTGGTTATTAAACCAATACACATCAGCTATTTTCATATAGCTTTTAGCCAACAAAATTTCATTTTTAGCCCTCTTATTTAATGCTAAAATTTTATTAAACCAAATTATAGATGTGTTTAAATCTTTTCTTGAATAGTTCTTAATATTATTAATATATACTTCAATTGTATCATTAACAGTTTTAGCTTTATCTAAACCATAATTTAGAGTGTAAAAACTTTTAGTCTCTTGAGATTTAATTAATCTAAACGAGCTAATAAAAGCAAATAGTATTAAAATTTTATATTTCAAAAGATTAACTTATTACGCCCATTTCTTTACCAATTTTCATAAACAATTCTTTTACAGAATCGGCGGTTTTAGTATCGCCGGTTGCTCTTATATAGGTTTCGGTTAATGTCATTATATTTTGATGATAAAATTTTTTCATTTCATCAACCATCATATCTTTTGTCCATAAATCAATACGCAATGTATTATTTTCTTTTGCATCCCATAATGCTAACATTATACTTTTGCTTTCGCTTGCCTCGCCACTATCAGGGGCTTCCCATTTAATTGTAGTTGGTAAATGATTTTCATCAACAGTTACTGTAAATTTTATTTCTGTAGTTTTCATTAGTGTTTTTTTAAGATAAACTCAACTCTTCTGTTTTTAGCATGTTCTTCAGCTGAACAATTTTCTCCACATGAATTAAGCGGTTGGCTTTCGCCTAATCCTTTAGTTGAAATATTTGATTCTAAAACACCATTTTGTATTAAATATTTTTTTACTTCTAATGCCCTTTCATTACTTAATTTTAAATTACTTGCATCTGAACCAATGTTATCGGTATGTGCTTTTATTTCAACATTAATTTTAATGTTTTGTTTTAATGCATAAACAACTTTATTTAAAATTGCTTTTGCTTCATTAGTTAATGCAGATTTATTGGTTTCAAATAATATATTTTCAACTATTAAGGTATTTTCTTTTTTAATTTCTTTAACAGAAAGCTCAAGCCATGGGTCTTCTATTTCAATTTCTCTTATTTGTTGTAAATCACTTCCAAATACCTTATAATTAAATTTTTTACCTTTTTCATGAGTTAACACTTTTACTAGTTTTTTATCTTCGCCATACACTAAAATATTTTTATAAACATCTAACTCATTATCCTTGTTTTCCATAGAAAGGAAAAACTTTTTTAAAAATGGTAAGTATTTAAATTTAAATGTTCCAAAATTATCAGTTTCAATACTATCTATCACATCGTATTTATCATTTAACAATAAAACTTTTAATTTACCAATTGGGTTATTTATATTATCGCCGTACAACGTTGCTTTAACGTTCATTTTTAGCTCTTGGTTAGATAAAGTAATATTATCAAACTTATTATTACGACTTGCACTAACAGATGTGGCATGGTAATTATTAAAAAATGTATCTAAAATGCTTACAAATTTATCTTCTCTATTTAATAAATCTATCCTACATTCTGGAGCACATTCATTTGCTAAAACAGAAATATAATATTTGTTTCCTGGTTTAATTTCATCAAATACAAAAGCACCAAAAATATTTGTTTTAACTTTTTTAATTGCTGTATTATTTTTATTTAATAATAATACAGTTTTGTTACTATAAAATTCTTTTTTATTACTTGTTGTTTGTACTAATTTTCCTCCAATGCAATACCCAAACTCATCGTTCCATAACTTTGCTAATTGAGCTGAATCTAATTTCCAAATATGTTCACCGTTTTTAAATTCGCTTATAACACAATAAGTTAATTCTTCATCTAATAAATACAAGTATTTATACTCTTTATTTGCTTTTGTTCTTAATTCATAGCCATTTTCTAAGGAAATTTTTTCCATAAAAAAAACACCAGCTCTATTAGTTATTGCACTATTGTTTTGTGTTCCGTTTTTAAATAACTGAATATTTAAATTTTTAACTCCTCCACCTATATCAACAGTATTTTGTTTAATTACACCAGCAATTTTTATTATTTTATTAGGGGCAATAACTTTAGTATCTTCTTTAATTGGATTTTCAGTTTTTTTAAACATTTGTCGATAAAAATTACCAGTGTATGCAGTGTCGTTAATCATACTTCCATTTGCATCAAAATTTAGCCTTTGAAAAGGGTTTTCAAAAACTAATTTATTTATATCTTCATCATATTTGTAAAAAAAAGGGATGTCAATTTCAACCTTAATATTTGTTGTAACATCAGAAGTAATGGCTTCTTTAGCGTTAATTTCAAAAAACATTGGAATACTTGCAGGCTCATATAATTTAACTATGTAGTTTTTTCCGGTTTCTATATCAATTTTTAAAACACCTTTGGAATTTGTTTTAACTGTTTTAATTATAGTATTATTATAATAAACATTGGCCTCTGCAGTTTTTAAAGTTGCATTATTTTTAGTACAATGGCCAATAAAACTTATTTGTCCGAAAAGATTAAAATTAAATAAAATTAAAAAAACGAATATTAATTGCTTTATCATTTAAAACAACTAAATTAATAACTTTAAGCTAATCTTTTACTTAACTGTGAGTTTTTTTCAAAATAAAACTAACAGTTTTTTTAGTTTCATTTTCATTAAATTTCATTAAATTTATTGGTAAAACCTCAATTTTTAACTTTTCAGAATTCAGATTATCACTATAAATTTTATTAATATTATTTAAATAATTTGTAGATATAGCCCTTTCAAATACTCTTCCTCGTTTATTAATATTGGTTTTTAAAGCTTTTACAGTAGGTTTTAAATGTATTATGATATCTGGCTTTGGTAATAACTTTTCAAGTTTATTAAAAAGTAGCTTAAATTGTGAATATTCTTTTGTAGTTAAATTATTTTTTGCAAACCATAAACATTTCTTAAAACAATAATCTGAAATTATTATTTTATTAGTTAAATCAATTGTTTGTAATTGTTTAAATCTGTTATACAAAAATTCTAACTCAAGTGCATAAGCATATTTTTTTGGTTCCTTGTAAAATAATGGTAAAATTATACTGTGCTCAAACTGTTCAGGAATATAAGTGGCATTTAACGTTTTTGTTAATGCTTTAGCCAAAGTGCTTTTTCCAGCACCAATATTTCCTTCAATACAGATATATTTGTAGTGTTTAATTCTATTAACTATAGTTCTATCTTTACTGTTTTGTAATAAATATTTTATACTTTTTTTATAAACTGGATGACTATAATTTTCACAAATTTCAGATAATGGCTGTAACACAAAATTTCTTTCTTGTAAGCGTAGGTGTGGAATAGTTAATTTATTTGAATTTATAATTTTATCATCTATAAATAAGATATCTATATCAATTAACCTATCTTCATACGTTTTTGATTTATCTTTTCTTATTCTTCCAATTATTTTTTCTATTTCTAAATTTTTTTTAAGAATTGTATTAGGATTTAACTTTGTTTCAACTACTATAATTTGATTCAAAAATTTTTGTTCTGATTTATAACCCCACGATTTAGATTCATAAACGCCACTTTGTTTTACAATGTTTCCTATTTTATTACTAATTAAATTAAGTGATTGTAATAAATTAAATTGTCGGTTTCCTAAATTACTACCTAAACAAAGAATTACGCGTTTCATATTTAAGTAAATTGTTTTTTTAATATCTTAGCACGAAAATAAAGTTAATAACATTATGAAACAATTCTTTGGAGCATTTTTTGGTTCAATTTTAGGAATAATTATTTCTACTTTACTTGCATTATTTTTAATAATTGCTGTAATTAAAACAAGTATAAGTAAAGTTTCTGAAAAAGAGGAACCAATTTCAATAATTAAGGATAATTCTATTTTAAAATTTGTAATTGATGGATTAATTGTAGATAGAAATCTAGAAGATGATCCTTTAAATGAATTAAAAAAAATTGCACCGTTGGGGGCTACAGATGATAATAATAAAGGGTTAAATTTATTAATTCAAAAAATTAAATACGCCAAAAAGGATGATAAAATAAAAGGCATTTATTTAAACTTTAAATCACTTCAAGCTGGATTTGCTACAATTGAAGAATTAAGAAATGCATTAATTGATTTTAAATCTTCAGGTAAATTTATTTATAGTTACAGTGAAGCCATGGGACAAAAAGAATACTATTTAGCTTCAGCTTCTACTAAAATATTTATAAATCCGCAAGGTGGAATTGAATGGAAAGGCTTATCAACTTCTATACTATTTTATAAAAAAATGTTTGATAAAGTTGGTTTAGATGTACAGATATTTAGGCATGGCAAATTTAAAAGTGCTGTAGAACCCTTTATGGTTGATAAAATGAGTGAGGCCAACCGTTATCAAACTAAAACATTTTTAAATAGTATTTGGCAAACTTTATTAAAAGGTATTGCTAAAGAAAGAAAAGTTACTGAAACTGATTTACAAAACTGGGCAAATAATTTAAGTATTCGTTTCCCTGAAGATGCGGTTGGTAAACTAATTGATGCTACTGCATACGAAGATGAGGTTTTAAATGAGTTAGCTA
>CAZAPH010000012.1:0-41276 GCA_964487105.1 uncultured Akkermansia sp. | reverse complement strand
AAAGATAGCGCAGTTAATCTTAACTTTTGTGTCCACCTAAAGGTAGTAACTCCAATTTTTGTAGTGTAAACCTATAAAAGATTAAACCATTTTCAAGGCTAACTATTTTTTCAGTTTAGTGAAACTTCCTTTCCTCCTTCAACATTGTTAAAATATCGAGTAATCGTTTGGCTCTTGTTTCAGGTTTTTTGGCGGTTTGAAGCCGAAAGTTAATGGCAAATTTATTGGTTTTATTAAGTGATTGATAAAACATTGTTGCCTTTTTATCTTTTGCCAATGCTTGCATCAAATCTTCAGCATCTTGCATCGTTGTGTGCGAATCGTATGCCCTTGCCCATCTACCGTCTGCTTTAGCTTTTTCAATTTCAGCAAATCCTCTTGTCATCATCTTACCTTCTGCAATAAGTTTTTCTACTATACCAATATTTCGTTTAGACCAAATACTTTGTACTCGTCTTGGTGTATATTTCTGTAAATACGATTGTTCATCAAAACTTTTTCTTTGCCCATCAATCCAGCCAAAGCAAAGTGCTTCATCTAACGCTTCGGTAATTTTTATAGACTCAATTCCTGAATTAACTTTGAATACTTGTAGCCAAATGCCTTCCTGATTATCTTGATTTTTATCTAACCAATTTCGCCAAACTTTTGCGGATTTGAAAGATTTTATTTTTGATTCTTCCATTATAATTCAGTTTATATTCTTTTTTAATTACAAAAAATGAACCTCTTATAATGCCGGCCAATTTAGATTTTTGACGAGCAAATTTGAATTTACCCAACTCTTCAGGAACTTCCATTCCTTCGGAAAGTTTAAAACCAACAGCTCTTTTCTTTGGGTTATCCAAAGTATAAAGCACATTAATACCTAACCCGTTTTCGTAAAAAACAAATATCCATTTGATACCATCAACTAATAAGGATGAGGTTTCCAATGGTTTTGATCTGATTACAATATTGCGTTCTTCTTTTAAAATTCGGTTTACCCAATCTACCGTTTCTATACTTTTAGATGCGGGTGTTGTCACAAATTCAGTTTTGTATTTGTTGTAAAAATAACGCGCTTCATTGGCTCTCAATCCAGCAAGGGCTGCGGCTACAGGCGATGTTTGAAAGCCTATTTGATTAACGGTTTTAAAATCTACTTTATAACTCATTGCATTTATTTAGTGTTAATATTAAATAAGTTTTTTTAGTTTCATTCATTTTTTTGTCAAGAAATATCAGTTATTTCAACAATTTTATCATCTCGAAAAATAAAAATAGACTTCCCTTTTAATTCTAATTTATCACCTTTTTTCAGACCATTACCAAAGTCCATTGCCAAAGTTGCCGAATAGGCTATTTCTATTTCAGTTGTATCGTTGTTGTGTTTTATAGCAACAATTTGCTGTTGTCTTTCTATAAAATACGACTTTGCTTGCTCTGCTTGTTGCTTAAACGCATTTATTCCGTTTAAGGTCATAGTAACTTTGTCATTCTGAATATTTTTAAAAATTATATTGTCGTTAAAATTATAAGTCATTTTTTTCACATCAAATTCGTTGTAACCTTCAATATAATTTTGAATAATTTTTTGACGTTCTTCGTTCATATTGATTTTTGTAAAGATAATTGTCGTTTTAGAAACGTGTTGCCTGCTATCGATTTGTTATCTAAAATTAATAAAGTAAACTATTTTTCTCTACTAATTCTACACGATGTATTTCATAAAACGCTTTAAGTTCTTTTTTAATTTCTATTTCTGTTGCTGTTTCTTCCATTTTTAACTCGTCTAATACATCAAAATGAAAAGCCTCAGCACCTAAATCTTTCCAATCATTTTGCAATTCTTTATTTGAATGAAGTCCCATTTTAAGTTGGAATTGGTCTGAATTGAAAGCCCTATCCAAATCGGTACTAGTATTTAAAAAAATTTTGTTGTTTTTTAAATTTTTAATTTGAAAAATACCTATTCTGAATTTCATTTGTTTATAGGTATTTTTATTATCTTTTTTTGTGTTCATAATTTTAAACATTAAGTTTTTTAATTTTTTTAAACGAATTAGATTTTTACGAGTGTAGCAGGATTTTTTCCAGAATCCTTTATCAATTCACTAAATCCAAGAATGTCTATGAATGCTATTATTCGTTTCTCGTATTTTAAATTTTCGTTCATTTTTTTCTTTTCTTTTACAAAAAAGGCTATCGTATTTTTTTGTATTGTTCATTTAAAAACTCAATTCTGTTAATTTGTCTAACCAAGGGTAATTTTAAAAACTATAACTTTTGAATATAGATAATTGCTTTAAAGGCTTTTATAACTAAAAAATACTTACTATAAATCAAACAAACCACCACCTTGTTTCCAAATACTTTTGCCTAAATGTTTATAAGCAATTTCGGTAACCTCTCGTCCGCGTGGTGTTCTAATTAAATAACCTTCTTGCACTAAAAAAGGTTCGTAAACTTCTTCAATTGTTCCGGCTTCTTCTCCAACAGCTGTACTAATGGTATTAATGCCAACAGGGCCACCTTTAAATTTATCAATTATGCAACTTAAAATACGATGATCCATTTCATCTAATCCATTTTTGTCAACATTTAAAGCTTTAAGTGAGTACGTTGCCATTTCAATATCAATTTTTCCACTTCCTTTAATTTGAGCAAAATCTCTCACTCGTCTTAACAATGCATTTGCAATCCTTGGTGTTCCTCTACTCCGGCGAGCAATTTCAAAAGCAGCCTCTTCACTTATTGGAACTTGTAATATATCTGAACTACGTTGAATTATGTTAGTTAACACTTTACTATTGTAATAATTTAATCTGCTTGTAATACCAAATCTGGCGCGTAGCGGCGAGGTTAATAAACCACTGCGGGTAGTTGCCCCTACTAAAGTAAATGGGTTTAATTTTATTTGTACAGTGCGTGCATTTGGTCCGCTATCTATCATTATATCAATTTTATAATCTTCCATAGCGGAGTATAAATATTCTTCAACCACTGGGCTTAATCTATGTATTTCATCAATAAATAAAACATCAAAAGGTTCTAAATTTGTAAGTAATCCGGCTAAATCTCCTGGTTTATCTAATACAGGACCGCTTGTTACTTTTAAATTAACGCCTAAATCGTTTGAAATTATATGTGCTAAAGTAGTTTTACCTAAACCCGGTTGACCATGAAGTAAAACATTGTCAAGCGCTTCACTTCTTTGTTTGGCTGCCGCAACAAACACTTGTAAATTTTCAACAACACTTTCTTGACCACTAAAATCATCAAAAATAATTGGCCTAAGAGCTTTTTCAACTTCTTTATCACTATTACTTAAATTATTTTCAGTAGCATCTAAGTTACTATTCATACATTAAAAGTAGTACAAAAAGTAGTTGACTATTGCTATAAAATATAGATTGTTATAAATATCCATTATTTTACGAAAATAGTTTTAAAAGCCCTATCTTTACGCTGTTTTTTATGAATTTATTATCCGTTAATCAACTTTCTAAGTCGTATGGCACAAAAGTGCTATTTAATAAAATTAATTTTGGAATTAATTATGGTGATAAAGTTGCCTTAGTTGCAAAAAATGGAAGCGGAAAAACAACACTATTTAAAATATTAAAAGGAATTGATATTGCTGATGAAGGCGAAGTTGTTTTTAGGAAAAATATTTCAATTGCTTTTCTTGACCAAAATTTTTCACTCGATCAAAATCAAACAATACAACAATTAATAGAAAATGCAGATAATAAGTTTGTAAAATGCATAAAAACTTATGAGGAGGCTGTTGAGTTATCAATTTCTCAACCAGGCGCTAAATCTGACCAATTAATGGATGAAGCACTTAACCAAATGAACGAGATGAATGCATGGGAGTATGAAAGTAATTTAAAAGAAATTTTATCTCGTTTAGAACTTAACGATTTAACTCAAACAATTAATACTTTAAGTGGTGGCCAACAAAAAAGAGTTGCTCTTGCATTGGTTTTAATTAATAAGCCAGATTTGGTTATTATGGATGAACCCACAAATCATTTAGATATAGATATGATTGAGTGGCTTGAACACTATTTACAAAATGCTGCACTAAGTTTACTTTTAGTTACACATGATAGGTATTTTTTAGATGAAGTTTGTTCACGCATTATAGAGTTAGAACGCGGAGAAATAGTTGAATATAAAGGCGATTTTGAATATTATTTAACTAAAAAGGCCGAACGCGAAGCTATTAAATCTGCCGAAATTGATAAAGCAAAAAATTTATATAAACGGGAGTTAGAGTGGGTGCGAAAAATGCCCAAAGCACGTACCACAAAAAGTAAAAGCAGAGTTGATGCTTTTTATGAAATTAAAGAAAAAGCAAAACAAAAACAAATTGATAAAAAAATTGAGTTAAGCGTTAAAATGGAACGCTTAGGAAGTAAAATTGTTGAACTCATTAAAATTTCTAAAAGCTTTGGTAATAAAACTATTATAAACCCATTTACTTATACATTTATTAATGGCGAAAAAATAGGTGTTGTAGGAAAAAATGGAATGGGAAAATCTACCCTTTTAAAACTAATTTTAAAAGAACTGCAACCAGATAACGGAAAAGTACAAATTGGTGATACAGTTGTGTTTGGCTATTATTCTCAAAGCGGAATATTACTGGCAGAAGATAAACGTGTAATTGAAGTTGTAAAAGATATTGCAGAATTTATTCCTTTAGCAAATGGAACTAGCTTATCTGCTTCTGCTTTACTAACACGCTTTAATTTTCCTCCTGATGTTCAATACAGTTACGTAAGTAAATTAAGTGGTGGCGAAAAACGTAGATTATATTTATTAACGATTTTAGTTAAAAATCCGAATTTTTTAATATTAGATGAACCCACAAACGATTTAGATATAGTTACGCTTCAAACGTTAGAAGAGTTTTTAGATGAGTTTAAAGGATGTGTTTTAATTGTAAGCCACGATAGATATTTTATGGATAGATTAGTTGATCATGTGTTTGCTTTTGAGGGTGATGGAGAAATAAAAGATTACCCTGGTACATATACAGAATACAGAATTTGGAAACAAGAACAAAATCAACTATTAAAAGATGATACTGCCTTAGAAGTAGATTTAAATTTAAAAACTAATAAATCGGATACTAAGCTAGAAGGTAATACTAAAAAATTATCTTATAAAATACAAAAAGAACTGGAAGATTTAGAGAAAGAAATTCCAGATTTGGAACTCAAAAAAAAGGAAATTGAAAATGCATTAATTTCTGTAAATAATGATTTTGAAAAAATTCAAAATTTAACAACAGAATTTGAGAAATTAACTAAACAACTTGATGAAAAAAGCTTGCGTTGGCTTGAAATTCAAGAGATGTGATAATTTTTTTTAAGTATTGTAAATCCAATTACTTAATATAGTTTCACCAAATTCAGATAATATAGATTCTGGGTGAAATTGAACACCACAACTTTTATAGTATTGGTGTTGTAAAGCCATTATATTGCCTTGCTCATCTTCAGCTATAATTTTTAATTCTTTAGGTAAATTAACTTTATCAACTATCCATGAATGGTAACGACCAACTTTAAAATTTTCAGTACAATTTTTAAATAAAAAGTGTTGTTGATTAACTTTTATAGTTGTAGCCAATCCATGAAATACTTGCGATAAATTTTTTAAATCAGCTCCAAAATTTTGTGCAATACCCTGCATGCCTAAACATACACCAAATATTGGTTTGGTACTAGCGTAGGTTTTAAGTATTAATGGCATAATTCCAGCGTCTTTAGGTAATCCAGGTCCTGGAGAAAGAATCAACTTATCAAAATATTCAACATCGTTTAATAAAATGGCATCGTTTTTAACAACAGTAACTTTAGCCGTTATACAAATTTTTTCTATTAAATGTACTAAGTTGTAAGTAAAACTATCGTAATTATCTACTACTAAAATTTTCAACCCTGTTTATTTTAATGTTTTTGTTTTAAGATAACGTAAGCTACTTGAGCAACAGCAACTAATTTATTATTCATATCAAATAAATCAACTGCTACAGGGCAAATTAATTTGCCGGGTTTAATTACTTTAGCCTTTACTCTTACATCAGTTAAACAAGGTGCTAAAAATCTAATATTCATATCAGTTGTTGCAAAGCTATGATTTACACCTGTAACAGACATTACAGCAACTGCTGCAATTGTATCTGCGGCTGTCATTAACATACCACCATGGTATGAATTAAAAATACCATCGAATGCTTTATTATGTGGAACTATTGCTATACATTCTTTTTCAAAAATTGATTCAATTATAACGCCTAATGTTTTAAATGCAGGAATTTTAATTAGTTTATCTTTTATTTGAGTTTCAAGCTCAGGGTTAATCTTATTTACAGGCATAATTAGAAATAATTAAATTTGAATTGCACCAACTAAAAGCGTAACATCTTTTGTTGTTTTATTAGCCAAAGCGTGTTTAATTCCATAAGGGAATACGGATACCTCACCAGCGTTTAAAATAAACTCAATGTTGTTTTTAGTAATAACCGCTTGGCCATTTACAACTAATGCAAACTCTGTAGTATTAGGGTGTTGATGAATAGGATAGTTAGAATTTGGTTTAATTTTTATAAATTTTAATCCACCATTTTTTTCATCAATAAGTTGATGAAAGCTAAACCCTTCAACTTTAGTTGAGATCCAATCTACCATTTCAGGACTTATATTTTTTTCCATACCGTTTAATTAAGCGTAACATTAAATACTAAGTTAATTAAACATCAAAATTACATAAAATTACGGCTTTATTTATTTAATTTCTATATACTTCAAAAATTCGTTTTTAGTTTGCTCATTAGTAAAAGCACCACAAAAATTAGAAGTAACTGTTGAGCTATTAACATCTTTTATTCCTCTAGAAGAAACACATAAATGCGTGGCATCAATTACAACGGCAACATCTTCGGTTTGTAAAATTTGTTTTAAAGCATTTGTAATTTGCATAGTTAAACGCTCTTGCACCTGTGGTCTTTTAGCAAAATGCTGTACCACACGATTAATTTTTGAAAGGCCAATAACTTTACCTGATGAAATATAGGCTACATGAGCTTTACCAATTATTGGCACAAAATGATGTTCGCAATTTGAATAAAATTGAATGTTTTTCTCAACCAACATTTGGTTGTATTTATATTTATTATCAAATAATTTTATTTGTGGGAAATTGTCAGGATTTAATCCGCTAAAAATTTCTTTCACGTACATTTTAGCTACACGGTACGGTGTGCCTTTTAAACTGTCATCCGTTCTATCAAGCCCTAATACATCCATAATTTTCGCAAAATGAGTTTCAATTTGTTTAATTTTTTCTTCGTCAGATAAATCAAAAGCATCTTTGCGCATAGGAGTTTCTACTGATGTACTTACATGTTCATCTCCTATTTCATCAATTAATACTTCAAGCACTTGGGAATTCGATGTAATTTCTTTCTGTTTCATATAATATAACTTTTATTTCGTATTTATTTTCAATTTTTTGATTTAAAATAGTCCAAATCACTTTAGCAATGTTTTCGGCAGTTGGGTTTAAGTTTTTAAATTCTTCAACATCTAAGTTAAGATTTTTATGGTCAAATTTTTCAATAATATTTTCATTTATAATATTACTTAAAAGTTTAGTGTCAAAAACATACCCAGTTTCATTATCAATTTCACCTGTAATTTTTACAATTAATTCATAGTTATGTCCATGGTAATTGGGGTTATTACATTTCCCGAAAACTTGTCTGTTTTCCTCATCTGTCCACTTTGGGTTATGCAAACGATGAGCCGCATTAAAATGTTCTTTTCTATAAACTGTTGCTTTCACTATTTTTTAAGTTACAAGTTACTAATTTTTTGCATTAATTTTTCGGTAAAAGGATTACAATAACTTAAATTAAAATCAAACAATTCTGTAGCGGTGTATGATTTTTCAATTTCTGAACGAAGTTGAGTTTTAGCTCTATTTAATGTAACTTTTACATTACTTTCGCTCATGTTTAATAAATCGGCGGTTTCGGACACACTTAAGCCATTTATTTCTCGTAATGAAAAAACCATTCTGTAATTTTCAGATAATTTCCCTATAGAATTTTCAATAATATTTCCTAATTCGCGATTGTGAATTTTTTTCATAACATCATTTAATTGAACAAAATTATTTTCATTATTTTTTGTTTCAACAGTATTAATTGATTGTTCATATTTATAACTGTGTTTTTGTTTTTTATGAAAACAATTATTTAGCATTATACGAATTAACCATGTTTTAAAATTAGCATTATGTTTAAATTGCTCAAGGTTTTTATATGCAGCTATATAAGTATCTTGCATTAAATCTTGAGTATCATCATGGTTAAAATTATAAGAACGACCAATTTTATATAAAGTAGGATTAAATCGTCTTACAATTAATTCGTAAAGAGGTTTTTCGCCATTTAAAACTTTACTTATAATTTCTAATTCAGTTAATTCTGATGCTTTATTCATTTCAAATTACTTAGATTTTATTTCTCTAACAGCAACGCAATACCTTACTAATGCTTGTTTTTCTTGATCAGTAATTTTTGCTTTTTTAGCCATATTATCTAATATATTAAATAAAGATTCTTCAGTATATCCAGTTACATCTTTTTGCCCATGGCAAGTTGTACAAGCCCCTGTTGAAACATTATGCCCCAATTTTAACTCTTCTACTGTAGCGTCTGTATAACGATTTTTTATAGCCGCTAAATGAGTTTCATAATTTTCTTTATTAGCTGAACTGTTTGCAGTGTTTTTTTTGGTTGAACATGCAACAACGGTAAGTGTTACAATTCCTATTAATAAATTACTTATTTTCATGATAAAATTGATTTTTAAAGTTAAATATAATTTTGTTTTTAATGGTTTGTATAATATTAGAGTAATTGAAAGGAGAAAACGTTACAAAAAATGCTAAGAATTTATTATTAAATGCATAAACCGTTGATAATCAACCTTTAAATTTAATTCAAAGCATTAATTTATTTAGGTTGAAGAAAATTTACCAATTACAAATTTCCCAATTATTTTGAACTCGTAAAACTTGTTCAATTATATCTCTAACACAACCTTCCCCTCCATTTTTACTAGATATGTATTGCGAAATTGATTTGATTTCAGTAGCAGCATCGTTTGGGCAAACCGCTAATCCTACTCTATTCATTATTTCCCAGTCTGGCAAATCATCTCCCATATATAATATTTCTTCATCACTTAAATTAGTTGCATTTATATAATCTTTATAACATTGTAATTTATCGTGTTGGTTAATAAAAATATCTTTTACACCAGCTTTTAATAAAGCATTTTTAATACCTAAATTATTGCCCCCACTTATTATAACTAAACGATAATTTTTTTTAACCGCTAAATGTATTGCATATCCATCTTTACTGTTCATATTCCTAACAAAATCACCATTTTCAAAAACAAATACTTTACCATCCGTTAAAACACCATCTATATCAAACATTAAAGTTGTAATTTTTGTAAGTTTTTGTTTAAAATTAATCATGTTGCTTTTTTATTAATTGAGTAAGAAGTTTATAAACTTTAAATTCTATAGGCATTAATTGAAGTAAGGTTAAATGCTTATTAATAGTAACTAAATCGTTTCTTTTTGCTGGTCCGGTTTGCGAGGCTTTTGCGCCGTTTATTTTTAATTTACTAAGTGTAGTTTCAATAATAGGTAAAAGCAACTTAAATTGCAGTTTATTATCTTTACAATAGGTTTGGCTTAACGAAAATAAAGCATTAGTGAAATTATTTACAATTACTGCATTTAAGTGGTAATTTAAGCGTTGTTTACTTGAGCAATAATAAATTTTATTTGTAAATAATTTAGCAAATACTTTAAGTTTTTCTTTTTCAATATTTGTTTTTCCTTCTATTAAAAGAGGAGTATTTTCCCAATCAACATCAGTAGTATAAGAAAATGATTGTAAGGGATAAAACACTCCAGCATTTAATTTATATTTTTTTAAAACATTAATATTTACACTTCCCGATGTATGAACTACTAAAGCCTTAGATGCTTTAGTAACTATTTTTTTAGCAATTTGTTCTATTACGGCATCTTTTACGCAAATAATATATAGTATTGCATTTGTAGGAATTTGATTAAGAGAAGTGTAAATTTTACAATTTAATTTTTCAAAATAAATTAAATTTTTATTGGGTTTATGGTTTATTACATTAACATTAAATTTATTAAGAGAATTTAATTTCTTAACTATATGGTATGCTAAATTACCACAACCAATAATTACAATATTATTATTTTTTGTTGTTTTAATAAACTAAGTTTTTAAAACCTTTAGTCTTTCTCTAACAGCAATACCTGTACCAATAGCCATAATTATACAACCAATCCAAAGTATATTTATATGAGGGAATAAATAGGCTTCCATAACAATAAAATCTTTTGTGTTAGAATTTTTTTCACTTAACGTAATTTCAACGCTTCCTTCTTGTGGATTAATTTTCCAAAACACAAATTTTAAACCCAATTCAGAAATTGTATCTTCTTTTGGAATAACAACATTATTTTTAATTATATATTGAGGATAAGCATAACTAATTTTTGATTGTGATGTTATGGCTTTTAATACAGCAGTAACAATTAATGTAGAATCGTTTTTTAAATATTCTTCTTGGGTTTTATTTGCTTTAATACTATCTATAACCACTAAAGCGTTACTTGCAATAATAGTATCTCCAATGTGGCCAACATAATTTTTCGCATCGCTGTATCCGTTTAAAAAAGCTTTTGTTGTATCCATTTCCATTACACCATAAGTTACATGGGTATAGATATCTCTATTTAAATAATGTTTAGTGTCGGGTTCTGGTGAACGACCCATACGTGGATTATCTTGTACGCGCGGCGAAAGGGTAAAGTCATATTCAGGCTTATTATCTTTACCTAATTTAAAATAATCTACATCAAACATGTAATTAATCCCTTCTTTTCTTTTGCCTTTATAGGTAATTAAATAAGGGCCCATTGGTAAAGTATCCCCCTGTTTTAATAAAATACTTTTTCGATCATCAAAATCACTACCTAATGAACTTACCTTTTGGTTTGATGTGTTTTTAGATAAGGTAACTTTTTTACTTGTAGAGATTAATACGCCTAAAATAATTAATGCAAAACCAATATGCGCAATACTAGCACCTGCTTTTTTAGTTTTGCCTTTTAAAACTATTATCCAATAATCAATATTAGCAAAAACACAAAATAATGCTGTTGTAAAAAGAAGTGTATAAAAAATTAAATTATAATTTGAAATTTCATTAGTATTATTTAAAAAATAGAGAGGGATACAACAAGCTAAACCAAATACTAAAGAAATGGAAAATGTTTTTAAAAGTCGTTTATAAAAATCTTTAGCGTTAGTTTTTTTATATTTCAAAAATTGAGTTGTCGCAATTAAAATCATTAATAAAACAGTAAATGGTAACATCCATTCGTTGTAAACAAAGGGTTTTGGCGGTGCCTTATCTGTACCAAATAATTTATTTATAACTGGTACTGAAGTAAAATAAGTAATTATTAATGAGGTTAATAAAAATAAAATTGATCCTACAAACATCCAAAACTCACGAGAGTATAATTCTTCTTCATCTTTTTCTTTAGGGAAATAGTTATAATATGCAAAAACAGTTAAACCAATTGAAGAAACTCCCCAAATACCTAACATTAATTTTTTATACCCATATAATAATGTTGCAAACCATAATAATATTGATATAATAATATAGGTAACTTTTAATAACGAATTATTTAAAAGAAGAGCAACACTAATAAACACGAATGTAAGAACATATAAAACTAACTGGCCTGTCATCCCTAAATCAGTAAATGCATGAACGGAAGCATTACCTAAAACACCACTACGCGTTAAAAAGGTAGAGTATAAAACTAACAAGAAAGATGTTATAGATAAAAAATGTGTAGTAAATAAGCTTCCTCCTTTATTTTTATTTATGATCATTGTGTGCCCTGCTGCAACAATTACTAACCAAGGAACAAGCGACGAGTTTTCAACTGGGTCCCAAGCCCAAAACCCGCCAAAACTTAATGCTTCATAAGCCCATGCACCTCCCATTAAAATACCAACTCCTAAAATTAAAACGCTAAAAAAAGTCCATGGTAGGGCTATTTTTTGCCATGTTTGGTATTGTTTATTGTATAGTGCGGCAATTGCAAAAGCAAATGGTACTAATGTTGATGAAAAACCAAGAAATAATGTAGGTGGATGAATTGTCATCCAATAGTTCATTAATAATGGGTTTAAGCCTCTACCTTGTAATTTTGAAACATAATCGGGGTTTTGTAAAACAGGAATATTAAAATAATCTTGATGTTCTCGTAATAACAAAAATGGATTACTTCCTATTTTGTAATCTCCTATGTAAATTCCTAAAAGCATACTTGCTAAAAAAACTTGTACTAACGCAAAAATCATTAACACAGGAGCTTCCCATTCTGAATTTTTAAGTTGTTTATTTAAAATTAAACCTAAAACAACATTCCAAAATGTCCATAATAAAAAACTTCCTTCTTGTCCTTCCCAAAAACAAGAGAGAATGTATTTCATATCCATTTCGAGATTACTATGTTGAAAAACATATTGGTATTCAAAATAATGATTTAAGAGCATTATAAATAATACTACAATAATTCCTACAACAGCTAAAGCATGGAGTTTAAAAGCTATTCTTGCAAAATTTAATAAGGTATTATTTTTATTTGCTATATAAAAACTTATACAAGCTAAAAAAGCCGCTACAAATGAAAGGATAATAAATCCTTGACCTAATTGCCCAATAAAATTATGCTCTCCGATATAATTAATAGTACCCACTTAATTTAGTTGATTTTTCTGATCGTTGTATTTACTAGGGCATTTCATTAAAATATCATTGGCATGAAAAACATCAGATTGCATTTTTCCTATTAAAACTATTTGCTCACTTTTTTCAAAATCTTGTGGTTTACTTTTATGTAATACAACTTGTTTAGTTAATCCTTTATTATCCGTCATACTAAATGTAAATTCATCAGGGTTAATTTGCGGATCATAAATTTGAGGTTGAGTTTTATCTAACTTTCCAACAACATGAAATTCATCTTCTGGATTATTTGCCGCTTTTAAAAAATCGGCATAACTACTTGTATTATTTAAAGAAATAAAAATTACGCCAATTGCAATTGCAATTATTAATAACCCGATAATGTGTAATTTTTTCATTTTAGTAAAATTAATTATTGTTTTTTGTTGACTTTATCATTAATGTTTTTAATTCTTCTTTCTAAATAAATTAAAAAAGCAATTATTGAAACAAAAATAATTGCAATTACAGCTATAACAACATAAATTTTACCATTCTCTCTAAAAGCATCTGCCATTTGTGGACCAGTTTGGCTTTGACCAAAAATTATATTAAAAAATAAAATACAGATTAAAGTTGTAAAATATTTATTCATTTGAAATTTTATGTTGAATAGTTGATAATGAGTTAACAATTTTATAAAGCCAATAACTAAACAGTACCCAACCTATAACTGCCGGATAAAATACTAAACGCATATTACTATCTAAATCATATTTTGCAAATGCGGGGTTTCCACCATTACCCGGATGTAAAGAATCTTGAATACGCGGCAATACCATTATAAAAACAATCATCATAACAAAAGCAAAAACATTATATACTGCAGCCAGTTTTAAACGTTTTTGTTCATCATCTACACTACTTCTTAAAATAAAATATGCAGAATAAATTAATATACTAACGGCCACACCGTTTAATTTCGGGTCTTCAAATGTCCACCAAGTACCCCAAGTGTATTTAGCCCATAAACAACCAGTTGCAATACCTGGAATAGCCATAAAAAAACCAACTAATGCAGCATCTTTTGCTTTTAAATCAAATTCAATTTTATTATGTCGTAAGGCAAATAAACTATACACTAATGAAAAAAACATCATAAATATTAGTGCAAACCAAATTGGTACATGGTAAAATAAATTTCTGATAGTTTCGTTTAAAATATCTAAACGTGGAACAGAGCCTAATAAACCTGCAAAAATGGTATAGAAAATTAATAAAGATGCTGTTATTTTATACCAATGTTTTACCACAATTATTTTGTGTTTTAATTAAAAAATTAATGAGGTACAAAGATACTTATTAATGTTGGTTAAAACAAAGTATTATTGTCGCATTTTATCTAATAAATTACTGAGATCTTGAACTTCTTTTTTTGTTAAATTATTGCATATATCTACACTTTCTTTATCAATAAAATCGAGTTCTTTTAACAATTCTAGTCCGTTTTTTGTAATTAATAAATGAATTTGTCTTCTATCAACAGGGCAATTTTTGCGTTCAACAAATTTTTTAGCTACAAGTTTATCAATAATTCGAGAAGAATCGCTCATGCGATCTAACATGCGTTCTTTAATTAATTTTAAGTTAGAGTAATTTGGGTATTGCCCTCTTAAAATTCTTAACACATTAAATTGTTGTAAGGTAATATCTTTACCTTTAAAAAATTCTGAATACATACCATTTAACCAATGGTGTGTAAAAATTAAATTAATAATTAATTTTTGTTGGGGAGATTGAAATACTTTTTGATGTATTGCGTCTTCTAATTTCATTATTAACTCTAAATTAAATTAAAAAGAGGTATTTTGCAATACCTCTCTAAAATTAAACATTTTATTTTTCTTGGTTTAGTTCAATATTCAAATCTAATTTAACTTCATCACTTACTGCAACTCCACCTGCTTCTAATGCAGCATTCCATGTTAAACCAAAATCTTTTCGGCTTAATTTCCCTAAAACTTTAAACCCGTATTTAATATTTCCATAAGGATCTTTAACTGTTTTAGTTGCTCCAATTGCTTGTAATTTAACTGTTTTAGTAATACCATGCATTGTTAATTCTCCTTCCAAATTATAAATAGTTTTACCTTTAGTAACTGGTTTCATACTTGTAGCTTTAAAGGTAATGGTTGGGAATTTTGCTGCATCAAAAAAATCTGGACTTTTTAAATGAGCATCTCTTTTATCATCTTCTGTGTTTATTGAATTAACATCAGCTGAAAATTCAATTTTAGCATCAGTAAAATCAATATCACTTTTTGTAGAAGCTGTACCTTGATAAATTTTAAATTTTCCTTCGGTTTCACTAACCATCATGTGAGTTACACTAAATCCTAATTTAGAGTGTGAATTATCTAATTTCCAGTTTACTTGCGCTGTTGTGTTTAATGCTATAATTGAAGCAACACCTAATACTAATTTTTTCATAATTATTGTTTTATTTTTGATGACACAAATATATGTTATAACATTAAATGTTACAACATCTATTTTGTTAAAAAAACAAAATACAATTTAAGTTATACATAAGTAGCTTGTTATGTAAGTTAAGCCTGTTTTAACCTTAAATAGAACTAAGTTCTGTTTGAATTAACCATTTTTGTAAATTAATAAACAGCTTTAGAGGATTGAATTAGTTGTGCTTTAAAAGCATTTACGTAAAAACTTCTTAATTGCAATATGGCTAACGATTGGTGATTCTAAAAAACCAAAATGGCCATCATGTTCGAGGTACAGCACGCTTGGTTTTTTTAATAGTTTACTTTGTTCAATTAAAGATTGAGAGTTTAAAACATTATCATGCTCACCAATTACCATCATTATAGGGTAAGTAACAAGTCCTAATATTAAATCTCTACTTGGTCTATCTTTCATTCCTCTTAATGAGGCAACAATTCCTTCTTTTTTTGTAGATTTCGCTATTTTAGTAGCAAATGCAATTTCGTTTTTAAGGTATTTTAAATTTTTTTTTGCAAATAAATTTTTGATGGTTTCTTTAGTATAAACAGTTCTGTTTTTTTTTACCAGTTCAATTGCTCTTAATCTATCTTTTTTTTTCTCTGAATTATCTTCATAAGCTGTACTATGGTATAAACACAGTCCTTTTAAAGTATCGGGATATAAATCGGCAAAAGCCAATGCAGCATAACCTCCCATGCTATGGCCAATAATAACAACTTTTTTTAATCGTAAAAAATCTAAAACTGATTTAACACAATGAGCCATTAAATCCATACTATGCGCATATCCAAAATTGGCAGTATTACCATGTCCAGGTAAATCAATAGCTATTACTCTGTAATTTTTACTTAAATTAGAAATTGTATCTTTCCAAATTTGATGTGAGCCTAAAAAGCCATGAAGTAAAACTACTACCCTACCTTTTCCTTGATCAAAAAAAGTTACAACATCGTTTTTAAATATGCATTGTTTAAGCACTATTTATTCATTAATGCTTCAATTTCATCAACTTCTAAAGGGATATTTTTCATCAAGTCTAACTGACCATTAGTTGTAATTAAAATATTGTTTTCTAGTCGAATTCCTAAATTTTCTTGTGGTATATAAATACCGGGTTCAACAGTAAATACATTACCTGCTTGCATTGGTTCGTGAAAAAAGCCTACATCATGCACATCTAATCCTAAAAAATGACTTGTGCCATGCATAAAATATTTTTTATAAGCAGGCCAATTAGGGTTTTGATTTTTTACATCATCTGTTTTAATTAATCCTAATTTTAAAAGTTGTTCTGTCATTAATTCTCCCACCGCTTTATTATATTTTTCAAACGTATTACCTGCCGATAACATTTTAGTAGCTTCTTTCATTACAAATAAAACTGCATTATAAACTTCTTTTTGGCGTTTTGTAAATTTACCATTTACAGGTAAACAACGTGTTAAATCGCTCGCATAATTTGCATATTCGGCTGCAGTATCTAACAAAATAACATCTCCCTCTTTACATTGTTTATTGTTTTCAACATAATGTAAAACACAAGCATTTGAACCACTTGCTATTATTGGACTGTAAGCAAATCCTTGTGATCTATTTCTTATAAATTCATGAATTAATTCAGCTTCTATTTCAAATTCCCACACACCTGGTTTTATAAAGTTTAATAATCTTCTAAATCCTTTTTCAGTTATATCGCAGGCTTGTTGAATTAATTCAATTTCATAGGTACTTTTTACAGATCTAATTTTATGCATTATTGGCGCAGAGCGTTGAATATTATGTAGTGGGTATTTAGCAATTATACTTTTATTAAATCTTTTTTCGGCAGTTTCAGTTTCTATGTACTGCCTTGTGTGTTCATTTGTATTTAAGTATATATTTTCTGATTGATAAAAAAATGCTTTAGTAACTTTATCAAACTCGTGATGCCAGTATATATGTTCGATACCACTTACTTGTTTAGCTTCCTCTTTAGTAAGTTTTGCGCCTTCCCAAATAGCAATTAATTCGCTAGTTTCTTTAATAAACAAAACTTCTTTATGTTTACCATCTTTAACATCGGGGTAAATCATTAAAATGGTATCTTCTTGATCTATTCCGCTCAAATAAAATAAATCAGAGTTTTGCCTAAAACCCATACTACCATCAGCATTTGTAGGCATAATATCATTACTTACAAAAATGGCAATAGAGTTTGGCTTTAAAACCGATTTAAATTTTTGGCGATTATCTATAAATAAACTTGAGTGAATTTGATTGTATTTCATAGCAATAAATAAAGCTAAAATTAATAAATTTATTTTTTAAAAAATAATTTAAACTTGCTTTATTTATTTTATACGAGTTTAATTTCCTAAATAGTTAATGTTTTTAATTATATACTTAATATCAGTATTAATTTGATAATCTTTGGCGTAATTAAAAAACTGAGTGTTGTAATTGTTTTCTATAAGAATTTTATTGTTATTATCTATTGGTAATAAAACAGATGGTTTAATTGAAGGTAAATCTTTACGATTTAATTTCCCAAAACCTATCCAGGTATAAGATCCAAACAAAACTAAAAAACAATTTTTTATAAAATTTAATTTGTTGTGTTGAATAAAAATAAAAATCCAAAAAAACAAAAGTAAACTAATAGAAACAATAATATCTAATAATCTTTTTGCGCGTTTATTTTCAGGGCGACCGATATTATTAACATCAATAATATATAAATCACCAGCAGTATCGATACTATTACTGCCAATAATACTTAAACTTTGCGGAGGTGCAATTTTAAATTCTACACCTTTGGTTACTAAAGTAACCATATGGTCAATAATATTTTTAGATGATATGTCTTTTGCGCAGAATATTATTTCTGTTAAGGCGTGTATATCAATTACTTCACTAATTTGATGGAAATGCCCAATATAATGTTTGTTTTTTATTCCATTGTTTTCGTTACTTATAAACCCAATAAAATTAGTTTTTATATTGGTTTGTTTAAGTAATTCCAAAACGCGTTCAAATTCAGCTTCACTTCCTATAATAGCAATTTTATTACCAGAGTTTGATTTAAACCATTTAAATTTTTTAATTCCTATACTATTATAAAATACACGCGTTAAAATATAAATTAATAAAGTTGAAAGTGAGCCAATTAGAATTAAAGCTCTAGAAAAACGATAAAATTCGGGTAATAGAGAATAAATTACTAAAATAAACCCCATCCCAGTTAACACACCTCTAATTAATTTACCAATTTTTAATGGGCTGTCGTAACCTCCACTAAAATAAGTAAAACACATCCAAATTAAGGTATATAAAGGGAAAAAAACATTAATAATTTCTTGACTATAGAAATTAGGATAAAGTTTAAAATTAATTTCGTAAAGATTTTTACATAAATACAAGTTGGTTAAAATTAAAATAAAATCAATTGCAGGAAAAAACATTTGCTTAAATATGCGCGCAGATATTGCCATAGACGCGCGTAGATAAATAGCTAAATGAATTAATACATTAAATAATTTGGCATTGTTTTGGCTAAAGTGTTTATTTGCAAATATTGCCATAGCTTTATAAAACACAATAACATAATTAACACTGCTTTTTTTTGTGCTTTCGCCTTTATAATGAATAATACTACTGTCAGCAAAATAATAATTTTTAAATCCGGCCTGTGTAATTCTGTAACTTAAATCTATATCTTCGCCATACATGAAAAATGTTTCATCTAACAATCCTATTTTATCTAAAACTGATTTTCGCATTAGCATAAAAGCACCACTAAGCACTGCTACTTCGTGTGTTTTATTTTTATTTAAATAAGTTAAATGGTATTGCCCAAATTTTTTTGAATTTGGAAATAATTTTGCTAAACCAAATATTTTATAAAATGCCACTGCTGGTGTTGGTAAACCACGTTTACTTTCTGGCAAAAAATTTCCTTTACCATCAAGCATTTTAATCCCTAACCCACCTGCATCTGAATGCTCATCTAAAAATGTAAGCGTTTTAGTAAAAGTATCTTCTTGCACAATGGTATCGGGGTTAAGTAATAAAATATACTCTCCTTTTGCCAGTTTTATTGCTTGATTATTGGCTGCTGAAAATCCTATATTCGTTTGATTTTCTATTAATTTAACTTGAGGGAAAATTTTTTTTAATAATGCAATACTGCCATCAACTGAATTATTATCAACAACAAAAACTTCAGCATTTATATCTTTTAATGATTTAAATACAGAATACAAACATTGCTCAAGGAAATGTTTTACATTATAATTAACTATAATTATAGATAATTTCACGTAGTAATAACGTTTAAACTGCTAAAATAATTATAATTGGAATACTAATTTTATTTTTTATCTTTGCAAACTTAATTATTTAAAATAATTAGAAGTAATAAAGCTGGTCCCATAGCTCAACTGGATAGAGCAACGGTTTTCTAAACCGTAGGTCGCAGGTTCGAGTCCTGCTGGGACTACCACCAGATTAAGAGAGTAAAATTACTCTCTTTTTTATTTTAGAAAAGCATTGAAAAGCTTATAAACTTTAGGATTTAGCTACAAAAGAAAATTGCCTTTACCTTAATAGACTATCAATTATAAAACCCCAACATTTTTGTAATTCAATAATGATATTATTTTGATTGTTTGGAGTTAAAAATTTGATATTCTTATTAAAAAAGACTCCCCAGTGTATTTACTGAGGAGTTTTTCTAAGTAGCGGGAGATGGATTCGAACCAACGACCTTTGGGTTATGAGCCCAACGAGCTACCCCTGCTCTATCCCGCAATATTTATATTAAATTTGCTTAGGGTAATTCATTAATTAAAATGAGGGCACAAATATACGTATAATTCTGAATTAAACAAACTTATTCATTTTTAATTTTACCGAATTTCAATTCTATTGATGGTGATACTTCTCACCTTTTAAAATTGTAAAAGCACGGTACAATTGTTCTATAAAAAACAAACGTATCATTTGATGCGAAAAAGTCATTTTTGAAAAAGAAATTTTATCATTTGTACGGTTATAAATTTTTTCATCAAAACCAAAAGGGCCACCAATAATAAACACTACTCGCTTAATAGAAGCGTTTTGTTTATGTTGAATGTAGTTAGAAAACTCCAAAGAAGTATAATTTTTACCATTTTCATCAAGTAAAACTACAAAATCATCTTTTAACAAAAAATCAGTAATTTGTTTTGCTTCAAATACCTTTTGTTCGTTAAAAGATCTTAAACGAATGTTTTTTGGTATATTAATTGTAATAGTTTCAAATAAAGTATAATTTTTTAAGCGTTTTAAGTAAATTGATATACCTTCTTCTAAATACTTATTTTCTGTTTTATCTACTTGTAAAAGTACATACTTCATTGGTTAAAATTGCAAAAAAATAATGTAACTTTGTAATACAAAATGAAATTTATATCTACCATACTAATAACTCTTTTTTCATTAGTTAATAATGTTATTGATATAAATGAAGATTTACTTAATGCCTTTAAACAAAATAAAAGTGCAGATATTGCAAAATATTTTGATGAAAAAATCTCTCTAAAAATAATTACTCAGGAAGATGTTTTAAGTAAAGCACAAGCAGAGGCTAACTTAAAATTTTTCTTTGAAAAGCATCCAATTAAAGCTTACAGTAAACAAAAAACAACTGCTATAAACGCATCTTCATATTATCTTAACGCCAATATTGAAGGTGAAAATGAAAAGTATAGACTAACACTTTTAATTAGGCGTAACTTGATTGCGCAAATGCGTATTGAACAAATTAATGAATAGTTTTATAAAAAAACACAGCAAGCATTTTAACATTAATGCTTTTATAAAAAATGCTTTTAATGAAGATATAGGGAAAGGTGATTACACTTCTCTTTCCACCATTCCCAAAAATAAAACTGGTAAAATGAAATTACTAGTTAAAGAAAATGGGATTATTGCAGGAGTTGAAGCTGCTTACCTTGTTTTAAAAGCTGCAGATAAAAACATTAAAATTTCCAAATATATTACAGATGGGGCAACTGTAAAAAAAGGTGATGTAATTTTTATTGCTGAAGGGAATTTACAAAAATTGCTTGTTGCCGAACGTTTATTGTTAAACATTATGCAACGCATGAGTGGTATTGCAACTAAAACAAATAAAATGCAAAACTTATGCAAAGGCACAAAGGCTAAAGTAATTGATACACGTAAAACAACCCCAGGATTTAGGTTTTTTGAAAAATGGGCGGTTATGATTGGTGGTGGCGCTAATCACCGCTATGGTTTATACGATATGATTTTAATTAAAGATAACCATATTGATTTTGCCGGTGGTATTACTAAAGCCATTGATGCAGCAAATAGTTTTATAAAAAAAAATAAACTAAAAATACCCATTGAGGTTGAAACACGAAATATAGATGATGTAAAAAAAGTTTTAGATCACGGTAAAGTAACTAGAATTATGTTAGATAATTATTCAATAGCAGAAACAAAAAAAGCTGTTAATATAATTAATCAAAGGTTTGAAGTTGAATCATCTGGCGGTATAAATGAATTATCTATTGCATCATACGCTAAATGCGGTGTTGATTTTATAAGTATTGGTGCACTTACACATCAAATTAAAAGTTTAGATTTAAGTTTTAAAGCTATTCGTTAATTTAGCCTTTATTTTTAAACAAATAAATTACGCCTGCAACTACTGCAATTATTGAGATTACAAATAATGCGATTTTAATTGCGCTATATGGTCTTTCGCCTTGTACCTCACCTGTTCTTGCATTTACTGTAAAACGATAAACCTTATCATTAAATTTGTATGCACTAATCCATAAAGGCAATAAAATATGTTTAAATTTTATATCGTTATAATTTGTACTTAAGGTAGTAATTTGCTGTACATCACCACCAATATCGCTATTTACAGATGCTCTAATTTTTACATCCATTTTAATTTTTGCTTTACCAAAACCATCTTTTAAATTAGTTTGATAGCTTTCTGTTACAAAGCCTGCTAAAAAATTATCGTTGTATGCAACTAATTCAGGTAAATCCCAGGGTTCTAAATCATTAACTAATTTTTCGGGGAGAGATTTACTTGAGCAAACCAAAACATCATCAAAAACATTACTAACATTTCCTGATGCAGAAGACCATCTTGTTTTTTGTACATTACGCGTTTGCTTGTTGCCGTTACTATCAGTATAGGACTCTGAAACATAATAATGATCGCCCCTCATGCCTGTGTAACTCGAATCGGTATTACTATCATAAGTCCAATAGGGCATATAAACTCCTTTTAATCTTTCTGCACTATTATTGGCATAAAGTTTAAGTTTACTAGGCGCAAACCATAAACCATTTACCCAATTAACAAACCCTTCTTTAGCTTTACTTCTATCTGTTTTAAAAGGTAAAATATAACTAGGTTTAATTATATTACATGTACTTGCGTTTTTAACTACTAATGGTGTATCGCAATACGGGCAATTTGTACTTGTTACATTTGGTTGTAAAGTAGTATTTGCGCCACAACCTCCGCATTTAACAGTACTTATAGTTTGTTGTTCTGTTTTAGATTCGGCCTGGTCAATAAATGAATTAAAATCATTTTCAATTACTTCAACTTTTTCAACAGCAATTTCGTTAAGGGTTTGGCAATAATCACATGATAAACTTTTTGTGCCTGGTTTAAATTTTAAATTTGCTCCGCAATTTTTACATTTAATTGCACCCGTATTTTGTGCATTTTCATCAAAAGGAATATCAGACATAAAATATAAGTTTTAACCTTTTAAAAATACTATTTTTTTAAAATAAAAGCAAGGTTTTAATCAACATCTGTTATTCCACCACTTACAATAAATTTCATTACTTCTGAAGCTTCCTTATCAATAGGTTTTATTTGACTAGCAGGAACAATAATAATTTTACCAGATAAGCTATAACTTAAAGGCATATAAATGGCAACCTTATTTTGTATTCCTAAATCTTCTAAATTTTCTTGTGTTATAAATCCTATTTCTTCAATATTTGACTGTGGATTAGTTAAAACTAAAACAGGCTTATTAAATTTTTTTTTATTTCCTACAAAAGCATTGGTAAAATCTTTTACTGGGGAATAAATATGTCTAATAAAAGGAGCATGTTCTAACTTATCTTCAATAGTATTAAATAAATTTTTTAAAATAAAGCTAGATGCTAATGCTCCTAGTAATGCAATAAATACAAAGGTTAACACTATACCAAACAAAGTGTTTAACATTAAACTTTCACTTAATCCAAATACCGAAAACCATGATGATATGACATCAAACATTTTAAATAATAAAAATAAAGTTATAATTAATGGAATAAATAAAATTAAGCCTTGTAAAAAATAACTTAAAACTTTTTTCATGGGTGTATTGATTTGGGTTTAATAATTTTAAAATTAACTAAGGTTTTATAAATTTCGTTTTTAAATAAAAAGTAGGTTAATACTAAATAAAATAAAAATTGAAATATATAACAATAAACATTATAGGTTTTTACTACATTAAATTGAATAATATTGATTATTATAAATGAATATGGTAATAACTCAATTTTATAAAAATTGTATTCATACGTAAATATAGATTTTGTAAATAATTTACTTAGGAGTATTTGAATTAATTTAATTGCAATACCCGAATAAATTGCTCCAATTAACCCAAAATAATTGGTTAAAACAAATAACAATGCTATTTGAATTAAAGCACTTAAACCATAAATTTTAAGTAAAACATTTAATCGTTTAGTAAACATTATAGTTGCCATATACAAACTAATTATGCCCTGTGTAACATAAGTTGTGCCCAGTAACCCAATATAAACATCACTTTCGTAAAATTTTTCGTTTTTAATTATAAATTGATATACAAAAGGGAGTATTATATAAAAACTACTAATCATTAAAATATTTAAACTATTAAATACATTAAAATATCTATTGGTTTCGGTAGTAGTTTTATATTCTTTACTTTTTGCCCAATACTCAAATACTTTAGGGAAAATTACTGCCATTAAAGAATTTTGAATGAACATAATTCCAAAAAAACATTTAATTGCTAAATCATACGTATTTAAATCTTGTAGTGTAATTTTATTTTGTAAAACATACCTATCTACTTGTGTTATTACCCATGTAAATAAAACAAAACCACAGTAAGGAATAGAAAAATAAAGTATATCCTTAACATAATTGTAATTTAATTTAAAAATTCCATTTCTTGAAAAAATATAAAAACCTAATAAAAATATTATTATTCCAGAAAACAATCTACCATAAATTGGGCCTAATAATGAGTTTGGATATGTTTTTAAACCAAGTATTGTGATTAAAACTGTAAGAACAAAATTTATTATATTATAAACTAAAAATTGTGTTGCTTGTTTTTTATAGATTAAAACCATACTTGCAGTTTTAAAAAAAGAATTAAAAAATGCAGTTAATAAAGAATAAAACCCATAAGGCCAAAAACTCATCTGTACTTGTTCAGCAAATACAACATTAAATAATTTATCACCAAATAAAGAAACAAATAGTAAAATAATTAAACCTATACTAATTAACAACAAGGCAACTTTACCGGTAAATAATTTCTGTTCGTTTTCATTATCGTGAAGTTGTGTGTATTTTACCCCAAAATAAGATTCGATAGATAATGAAAAAACAATTTGCATTAAATACGAAAAACTGATATAAAATGAAATTTGTGTATAATTTAAGGTGTTTAAAAAATTAGTAAAAAAAGGGAGCATTAATAAACTTCCTACCATAGGTAAAGAGCCACCAATGGTAAAAACAATACTAGACTTAAAAAACGATTTACTAATCAAAACTTAATTAATTATTGTATAAATTTGCTAAATAAATGGTTACTTTAATTAAAAAAGTAGTTAATTTACAACAATTTAATAGTTAATATGATTGATTATAAACCAGATGCCAATAAGCAAGAAGTTGAAAATTTTTACAACAGTTATACCAAAAGCCAAAAAAAAATAGGTGTAAATATTAGACATAGAACCATTGTAAAAATTTTAAGAAAATTAAATTTATCATCAAATTCAAATGTTTTAGAAATTGGTTGTGGCATAGGAACTGTAAGTAGTTTAATTCTTAAACACATTTCTAACGGCAAATTTGTTGGGGTTGATATAAGTCCTGAAAGTATAGCTTTAGCTAAAAAATTTAATAACTCCTATAAAAATGCAGAATTTATAGCAAACGACATGAGTAACTTTTCACATGATTTAAAGTTTGATTTTATTGTTTTTCCTGATGTATTAGAACATATACCTGTTGAACAACACAATAATTTATTTAAAAATGTGGCTAAAGTATGCAAACCCAAAACAACCGTTTTAATTAATATTCCTGAGCCTAATTGTTTAAACTGGATTAGAAAAACAATGCCAGAAAAATTACAAATTATTGACCAATCTCTAAGTATTCAAGATTTATTAAATAATACCTACCCGCATGGTTTTAAATTAAGCTCAATGAATAATTACTCTTTATATTATGAGCAAGCTGATTTTACAAGCGTAGTACTTAAAACAGATATGTCTCACGACAACTATACCTTAAAAAGTACATTACAAAGAGGTACAGAAAATTTTATAAGTAAGTTATAATGCAATTATTTTTATTTACTAATTTTTTCCCTTTAAAACAGAGCGAACCATTTTTAGTAAATGAATTTGAGTTTACAAAAAAGTATTTTAAAAAAATTACTGTTTTACCACTTTATGGTGTATTAGATGATAAAACTACTATTGATGCGAATGTATTACAACCCCTTTTTAAATCTTTTAAAACAAAAAATTTAATTTTTGGTGGGCTTTTAAATTTAAGTAGTATAAAATTTCATTTAAAAGAAGTTTTCGCACAAAATTTATTATTTAAGCCAAAAAAATTATATTGGAATATAAGTGGTTGTTTTATTGCCAGAAGATTTCAAAACCATCCAATATTTAACCTAATAATTCAAAAAAGTAAAACAGAACAATGCGTACTTTATTTTTACTGGGGCGATGGCATGGTTAATGCAATTCCTTATTTATTAGAAAAAGCAAATAAAAATAATTTAAAACTAATTATCCGTTTACATGGTTCGGATTTATACGAAAATTTTAAATCTAACTATTCGCCATTACGAAATTTAATCTTTTCAAAGGTTGATTTAATAACTACAATTTCTAACACAGGTAAAAACTACCTTAGCACTAAATATCCACAATTTAAAAATAAAATTAGTTTAAGCAGGCTTGGTGTTTTATCTCAACTAAATACTATTTCAAATTATAGTAAAACAGATGTTTTTACAATTATTAGTGTTTCAAACATTATCCCTTTAAAACGGGTAAATTTAATATTTGAAAGTTTGTTACATTTAAATTTAAAAATTAATTGGCACCATTTTGGCTTTGGTAGTGGATTTGATGAATTAACTAAAAAAATAAAAAATAACTCCAATAAAAACATTACAATTAATTTACATGGTTATGTTTCAAATTCTGATTTAATTAATTTTTACAAATCAAATCAAGTAGATTTATTTATTAATTTAAGTACAAGTGAAGGGATACCTGTGTCAATTATGGAAGCTTACTCTTTTGGAGTACCAGCAATTGCAACAAATGTGGGTGGAACAGCCGAACTCGTTAATAATCGAAATGGTCGTTTAATTGATTTAACAAGCAATTCAAAAGCTATAGCAAAAATAATTGAAGAATTAATATCATTACCAAAGGAAGAGTTTATACTATTAAAAAAAGAGGCTTACCAAACTTTTGAATCTGGTTTTTCGGCTGAAAAAAATTACCAGCTTTTTTATGAAATGGTATTAGCCTTAGGTTAATTCTCCTGCAATATTTTTATTCAAATACTTTACAACTGCTTTTGTAGTATTAAATTGCCCTAATAAAAACATTAATTTAGTTACTGCAGCTTCAAAAGTTAAATCTCCCCCACTAATTACTCCAATTTTTTTAAGTTGGGTACTTGTTTCGTACTTACCTTGTATTACTGCACCCTCTTGGCATTGCGTAATATTTAATACAAGAATTCCTTTTTTAATGGTTTGTTTTAATTCTTCTATAAACCAATCTTCAGTTGTAGCATTTCCTGCGCCAAAAGTTTCCATCACTACCGCTCTAATACCTTTTGTTTGTAAAATACTTTGTGTAATTTTTTTACTTATTCCTGGAAATAATTTTAAAATTGCAATATCATTATTTAACTCTGTATATACCTTAAAATTTTTATGTTTTTGTTTTAATAAAGCATGTTGATTATAACTAATTTCTATTCCTGCTTCAGCTAAAATAGGATAATTAGGTGATTTAAAGGCATCAAAATGTTGAGAATTATATTTTATAGTTCTGTTTCCTCGGTAGAGTTTGTATTCAAAATAGATACACACTTCTTTTACAATAGATTGTCCTTTATGTTTTGCTCCTGCAATTTCAATGGCAGTAATTATATTTTCTTTTCCATCAGTTCTAATAATTCCAATAGGTAATTGAGAGCCTGTTAAAACTATTGGCTTATTTAAACCTTGCAACATAAAACTAAGTGCACTTGCAGTAAAACTCATGGTATCACTTCCATGTAAAATAACAAAACCATCAACTTTAGTGTAGTTAGTTTTAATAATATTTGCAATTTCTGACCAAACCGAAGGATGCATATTACTACTATCAATTGGTTTTTTAAAGGAAATTGATGATAATTCAATCTTAAATTTTTTAAGTTCTGGTATTTGGGCTGTTAGCGTGTTAAAATCAAAAGGTTTTAATGAATGCGAATGAGGATCTTGAATCATCCCTATTGTACCACCAGTATAAATTATTAAGACTTTACTTTTGTGTTGAGGAGCCATATTAATAAAAAAGCGGAGTAAACTCCGCTTTAAATTTAAAACTTTAAATTAAAAAGGTAAATCGTCATTATCTTCAACATTACTTGCAAACACTGGGTTATTAGCCACAGGAATAGTTGAAGAAGATTGTTGGTTAGAAGTTTGACTTTGATTTGTGCTTGTACCTTGAAATCTATCAACTCTCCATGCCTCAAGCGTATTAAAATATTTAACGCCTTGTGGCCCATTCCATTCTCTTCCTCTTAAATTAAATTGAATTCTTAATTCGTCTCCAATATTAAATTGATCTAAGGTTGAACATTTATCTTGTGTTAATTGAAAACTAACGTGTTGTGGATATGGTGTGTTAGCCTCTGTTGTAACTACAAATTCTCTTTTTGTAAAACGTTCGCTTACTTTTTGTGTATCGAATTTAACTTTTAGTGTTCCTACTACTTCCATGATATATTTATTTATTTATTAATTACTCTTTTAAGAAACTCTAATTTCGTTATAAAATTGCACAAAAAATAGTTAAAAAAGTTTTGATTTTAATTTTTAACTAACAATTTAATAAAAAACGATTACTTAGCTGGAAATAACATTGACTTAGATTCGCCAAACCATATTCTAATATTATCTTTTTTACAATAACCCTTTATTGTGATGGTATCATCATCGTTAACAAACTTACGTTCAGTTCCGTCGTTTAATTTAATTGGTTTTGTGCCTCTCCATGTTAATTCCATTAAACTACCATATTCACTTGGGCTGGGTCCGCTTATGGTTCCGCTAGCCATCATGTCGCCTACATTAACATTACAACCATTAACTGTGTGGTGGGCTAATTGTTGCTCCATTGTCCAATACATATATTTATAGTTAGATGAGCAGATTTTAGTTTCTTGTCCGTTTTTTGGTGTTAAATAAACATCTAACTTAATGTCTATATTTTTATTTCCTTTATATTCTAAATATGGTAAAACCTTTGGCTCTTGTTCATATCCTTTTATTCTAAAAGGCTCTAAGGCTTCGAGGGTTACAACCCAAGGTGAAATAGTACTTGCAAAGTTTTTAGCTAAAAAGGGGCCTAATGGAACGTATTCCCAGGTTTGAATGTCGCGTGCACTCCAATCGTTAAACAATACCATTCCAAAAATGTAATCATCAGCGTTTTCAGTAGTTATGCAATCACCCATTTGAGTAGATTTACCAATAATAAAAGCTGTTTCTAATTCAATATCTAACAATTTACTTGCTCCATAAACCGGGAGTTCTGAATCTGCAGGTTTTTGTTGACCTTTAGGACGATGAAAATTTGTACCTGAAACAGTAATTGAAGATGCTCTACCATGATAACCAACTGGCAAGTGTTTCCAATTAGGCATTAAAGCGTTTTTGGGGTCGCGAATCATTGTGCCTATGTTGGTTGCATGATCAATACTACTGTAAAAATCAGTATAGTCACCAACTTTTACAGGTATTAACATTTTTACATCGCTTTGTTTTTTAATTACAGAATTAAATAATTTCTCATCTTTAATTAAAATGCTGTTTTCTGACGATAAAAGTTCTTGAATTTTTTTTCTAACTTTATTAGTAATTGGTTTACCAAGTTCAATAAATTCATTTAAAAATTCTTTAGTAAAAACTTCTCGGTTTAAATCAAAAACATCTGCACTTTCTAATTCAAATAAATCAATGATATAGTCTCCAATAGCTGAACAAACACGGTGTTTAACTGTTACATCACTATATATTCCAAAAGGAATATTGTGTATAGAAAAATCTGTATCGTCGGTTATGTTTAATTTAGATTTAAGGATTGGATTTAAGTTCATTGGTATTGGTTTTTAAATTATTTATTGGTTTTATTATTAAACGTAAAGATTGGTCGAATGTAAAATATTTCCATAACCAGTTTATAAAAACTAAAATTTTATTTTTAACACCTAAAATTAACATTAAGTGTAAAAACATCCAAAACAGCCAAGCAAAAAAGCCTTGAAATTTAAAGCTAGGCAAATCTACTACAGCTAAATGCCTACCAATTGTTGCCATACTCCCTTTATCGCTATACTCAAACGGAATTAATTTTGTTTTAGTTATAATGTTTTTAAAATTATGTGCTAAACAATCTGCTTGTTCGTTAGCTACAGTCGCAACTTGTGGATGCCCATTTGGATATTTATCAGTGCTCATTAATGCTACATCACCTATTGCAAAAATAGTTTCAAAACCATCAACTTGATTATATCCATTTACTTTTATTCTATTTCCTCTTCCTCTTTTATCACTATCAATTCCGTTTAAATTATTTGCAATTACACCCGCAGCCCATATTATATTTCTTGTCTTTAATTTAATCCCGTTTGATAATGACACTTCAATTCCATCGTAAGCGGTTACTGAAGTAGATGTTAAAACATTTACGTTTAATTTTTCTAAATACTCTTTTGATTTTTTTGAAGAAATTTCACTCATAACTGAAAGTACTTTAGGAGACGCTTCAATTAATGTAATTGTCATTTGTGAAAAATCTAACTCAGGGTAATCTTTAGGTAAAACTCTTTTTCTTAATTCAGCAAGTGCACCACTTAACTCTACTCCAGTTGGGCCAGCACCCACTATTGCTACGCTTAAAAATTCAGTTTGTTTATCTTTTGGTTGAATTAAGGCATTTTCAATATTTTGTAAAATTTGATTTCTTAAAAACAAAGCCTCACTAACTGATTTCATAGGAAATGCATTAGATGAAATTTCGTTATTATTAAAAAAATTTGTTGTGGCTCCGTTTGCTATTACCAAATAATCAAAATTTATATTACCAACAGTTGTTTCAACAAATTGTTTTTCGTGATTTATTTTAGTTACTGTAGCACATCTAATAAATATGTTTTTTTTATTTTGAAATACTTTTCTTAAAGGAAATGAAATAGAACTTGGTTCTAGCCCCGAAGTAGACACTTGGTAAAATAATGGCTGAAATTGATGATAATTATTTTTATCAATTATCCATATTTCAAATAAATTTAGTTTTGTTAGTTTTTTTGCCAACTTAAGTCCAGCAAAACCTGCACCTATTATGACAATTTTTTTCATTCGTTTAATCTTAAATTTAAATGTTCTAACAAATCTTTTTGGATTATTGGATTTACTTTTTTAGCATTAGTTACAATTGCAATTGCTTGTGTTATAATTTCAGTACTAATTATTGTTTCTGTAGAATCAATAACCGTAAAGGCTTCAATACATAACATATCGTTTTCTTTACATGCCAAGGTAACAAACACTAAAAAATAATTTGAGAAATCTAAACCACACTCCCAAGCTGCTTGACAAAGGATAGTTTGCTTTTGAGTATTATTAGTTGATTGTATTGCATCTACAATCATTTTTTGTGCATTTGCCGCTTTTAAATCAGTAAAGATACTTTCTTGTTCAAGCCTAGATATATTTTTTTCAAATAAAGACTCAATTAAATCAGCCGTTTGGTTTTGTTTTTTATCAAATCCTTCTCTATTTACAATAAGAGTAGAGTACTCCTCTTCATTAAATAATTTCTCAGGGTTTATGGGTACTGGTTCTAAAAAATTATCATTATCATCATTTTCGTTAGTCATAATTTATTTATAACAATTGTTGAATTATAGATTCTATAGAAACCCCATCTGCTTCAGCTTTGTAATTTCTAATTAACCTATGTCTTAAAATTGGAATAGCAATTGCTTTAACGTCTTCAATATCTGGACTAAATTTTCCGTTTATTGCTGCATGGCATTTTGCGCCAATTATTAAATATTGCGATGCGCGTGGCCCTGCCCCCCAATGCAAATATTTTTTAGTAATTTCAGCACAAAATTCACCACTTAATCTGGTTTTATTTACCAATTTTACAGCATATTCAATTACATTATCTGCAACAGGTACTTTTCGAATTAAATCTTGAAAAAATATAATTTCATCAGCGTTTAAAACTTTATTAGCTTTTGCGGTACTTGCCACTGTAGTTAATTTTACAACTTGTAATTCTTCGTTATAACTTGGGTAATCTAACCAAATATTAAACATAAAGCGGTCTAATTGGGCTTCTGGCAATGGGTATGTACCTTCTTGTTCAATGGGGTTTTGAGTAGCTAATACAAAAAACGGATTATCCAACTGGTAGCGTTTACCTGCAGCAGTAACTTGTTTTTCTTGCATAGCCTCTAACAACGCTGCTTGAGTTTTTGGAGGTGTTCTATTAATTTCATCAGCTAATATTATGCTGCTAAATAATGGTCCTTTAATAAATTTAAAATTACGTTGTTCGTCTAAAATTTCACTTCCGATAATATCACTAGGCATTAAATCTGGTGTAAATTGGATACGATTAAAACTTAAGCCTAATGCATCTGCAATTGTGTTAACTAATAATGTTTTAGCTAATCCTGGTACACCTACAAGTAAACAATGGCCTTTACTAAATATAGAAATTAAAACATTTTTAACCGTTTCATCTTGCCCTACAATTACTTTTCCAATTTCAGCAGTAAGTTGATTATATTTTTTAACCAAAGCTTCTATTGCTTCAGCATCTGAATTAAAATTAGGCATAAATGTGTACTAAATATTAAAGCATAAATTTATTAAATTAAAAAGCAAAATCATAAAAAATAAATAGAATAATAGTTAATTGTAAATGGAGTTAACTAACTAGTTGAAAATTTAATTATTATTTTAAGTGCTATTTTAAACCCAAATTATGCATTAGGATTTGTTACGAACCTTGAAAATGCAATAATATCAAGTGTTCCCGCAAGATTTTATGTCGAAGGAATGGTTATAATCATTTCAAGAAATAAAATCGAGGAAACGCTTGAGATTGAAGCAGTTTCAAGGTGTAGTAGAATTTCTATGCATGATTTGGGTTAAAGCTAAATCATAAATAATATTGGTTTAAACCTTAATATTATCTAACATATTTTTAACTAATTTTTCTAAATTATACTTTTCTTTCCATCCCCATTGTTCACGAGCTTCAGTGTCGTTAATGCTTTTTGGCCAACTATCAGCAATTGCCTGCCTAAAATCTGGTTGATAATCTATTTTAAAATCCGGAATATGTTTTTTTATTTCATTTGCAATTTCAGCAGGTGTAAAACTTAAACCGCTTAAATTGTAGCTCCCTCTAATTTTTATTTTTTCATTTGGAGCATGCATTAATTCAATTGTTGCTCTAATTGCATCTTCCATATGCATCATAGGTAATGCAGTATTTTCACTTAAAAAACAAGTATATTGTTTTTTCTTTAAAGCTTCATGAAAAATATGTACGGCATAATCTGTTGTTCCTCCTCCGGGTGCGCTTTTCCAACCAATTAACCCTGGGTATCTAATACTTCTAACATCAACTCCAAACTTTTTAAAATACCATTCGCACCAACGTTCTCCAGCTTGTTTGCTTATTCCATAAATAGTACTTGGCTCCATAACTGTATATTGAGGTGTATTTAAACTTGGTGTTGTTGGTCCAAAAACGGCTATACTACTTGGCCAATATATTTTAGTGATATGTTTTTCTTTTGCTTAATCTAATACATGAAACAAACTTTCCATGTTTAATTTCCAAGCAAACATTGGGTTTTGTTCACCAGTAGCAGAAAGCAAGGCTGCTAAATGGTAAATTTGAGTTATATTGTGCTTTTTTACAATTTTAAACAATGCCTCTTTATCTAAAGCATCTAGCTGTTCATATGGATTTATTTTAAAAATGTTTTCTTGCTTTAAATCGCTCGGAATCACATTTTCAGGGCCATATATATTTGATAAATTTTCGGTTAATTCTAAACCTATTTGACCGCCAGCTCCAATTATTAAAATTTTATCTTTCATAAAAGTAAAATAAATTAGTATTTATTTAAATTTTGTACCTTTGCAAACGTAACATTTAATTTGAAGATTTAAAAACGAATTAATCATTTTATATCTTTAATAATAGAGCAAATAGCGTATAACCTGCAATTATAACTATTATGGCAAATTTATCAAACAGAATAGACAAAACCATTCTTAAGCAACGCTTAAAAGACGAAAAAATTTCACGAAAAACAATTTCATTTTACCGCTACGTTAAAATAGAAAATCCAGAAAATTTAAGAAACGAACTCTTTATTAAATTTACTGAGTTTAACTGTTATGGACGAATATATATAGCCAATGAAGGTATAAATGCTCAAATGAGTGTGCCAGAAGAAAACTGGGATAAATTTGTAAATGAGCTGTATAAATACACCATTTTTTTAGATGTACCTTTTAAAATTGCTGTTGATGGAAATGGAAAAAGTTTTTATAAACTTATTATAAAAGTAAAAAATAAAATTGTTGCAGATGGTATAAATGATGATTCTTTTGACGCATCAAATACAGGAAAATACTTAAATGCAGCCGAGTTTAATGAAGCCATTGCAAACGAAAACACAATAGTTGTTGATATGCGCAACCACTACGAAAGCGAAGTTGGAAAATTTGAAAAAGCATATTGCCCTGATGCCGATACTTTTAGAGAAGAATTGCCTTTAGTTATTGAACATTTAAAAGGCAAAGAAGATAAAAAAATAATTATGTATTGCACTGGTGGTATTAGATGCGAAAAAGCAAGTGCCTATTTAAAACATAAAGGATTTAAAGATGTTGGCCATTTAAAAGGAGGCATAATACAATATGCAAAAGAAGTTAAAGAACAAAACATAGAAAGTAAATTTAAAGGTGTTAATTTTGTGTTTGATGAAAGAATTGGTGAACGAATTACAAATGATGTTATAAGCAACTGTCATCAATGCGGTAAACCATGCGATACTCACACCAATTGTAAAAACGACGATTGCCATTTACTTTTTATACAATGCTGATCATGTGCCGATAAATAAAAAGGTAGTAGTACACACGAGTGAGTAAAAATTATAGAATTACCAATTGAAGAACAACGAAAATTAAGAAAAGGAAGAGTAAAAAATGGCCCAGAATGCTTGGCTGTTTACAAAAGCAGATTAAGACCTAACTTAGCTGAAATAATCAAAAAAAATAATTTATCTTTATAATTAAAAGTAAAACAAATGAAAAAAATAATAATTGCTAGCATACTAGTAACCCTATCCATTTTAAGTTTATCTTGTAAAAAAACAAAAGAAACTGTAGATGAATTAACCGAGTTTGATTTAAATTACACAACAAATTTAACTGTGCCATCGCATACTCTTGCTACAAATGTACCTGTAGATTTTACAACCCCTGATATTTCAACAAACAGCACTTCTAAATTTTCTGAAAATAAAACAACTGCAGATTTAGTTAGTGAAATAAAACTTACCAAATTTAATATCTCTGTTGCTACCGGAAATTTAGATTTTCTAAAATCATTATCTATTTACATTAAAACAGCAAATGGCGAAACCTTAATTGGCACTAAAACCAATATTCCTACCGGCATTAATCAAACTCAATTAGATTTAGCAGATGTTAATATAAAATCTTATATAGTTGAGCCATCAATGAAATTTAGAGTTACTGTTACAATTGATGCAAGTACTGTAAATGGTCAAAATTTAAAAATGGATCAAACTGTACATGTAAAAGCAACATTAATAAAATAATTTATGCCAATATATCATAAACTAGGGGAATTTCCACAAAAAAGACATACCATTTTTCAATCAAAAGAAGGTAAACATTATTACGAACAATTATTTGGAACCGAAGGTTTTCATGGCCACTCATCGTTACTTTATCATGTTCATCGCCCCACTCAAGTAAAAGAAATTATTAAAAGTTACTCGGTTCAACCTAAAATTGCTATCGAAAAAAATATTAAAGCTCTTTTATTAAAAGGTTTTGAAATTAAACCTACCGAAGATTTTATTGAAAGTAGAAAAGCAATGCTTTTAAATAAAGATTGTATTATTGGTTTGGCTGCTCCTACAAAAAGTTTAACCAATTACTTTTATAAAAATGCCGATGCAGACGAACTTTTATTCATTCATAAAGGGAAAGGGAAACTAAGAACCTTTATGGGTAATATCCCTTTTGAGTATGGTGATTATTTGATTATACCACGAGGTATGATTTATCAAATAGAATTTGAAACTACAGATAACCGTTTGTTGTTTGTTGAATCTTATGCTCCATTTTACACACCTAAAAGATACAAAAGTTCATCTGGACAATTATTGGAACATTCGCCATTTTGCGAACGAGATTTTAAATTACCAAATGCGTTAGAAACCCATAATGAAAAAGGAGATTTTGTTGTGAAAATTAAAAAAGAAGGCATGATGCATGAATTGGTTTATGCCACTCATCCTTTTGATGTTGTGGGTTGGGACGGGTATAATTTTCCTTATGGATTTAGCATTCATAATTTTGAGCCTATAACTGGCAGAGTGCATCAACCACCACCGGTACATCAAACTTTTGAAACTTCAACTTTTGTAGTATGTTCATTTGTACCGCGCTTATATGATTATCATCCACAATCTATTCCTGCGCCTTATAACCACAGTAATATTGATAGTGATGAAGTGTTATATTATGTTGATGGCGATTTTATGAGCAGAAATAATATTGAACAAGGTCATATTACGCTTCACCCAAAAGGCATACCACATGGGCCTGCGCCTGGTGCAATGGAAAGAAGTATTGGACAAAAAGATACACAAGAATTAGCTGTAATGGTTGATACGTTTAGACCACTAATGGTAACCCAAGATGCTATGGCGATTGATGATGGAAAATACTATAAAAGCTGGGTAGAGTAATATTTTACCCATTTTGTGTTTTTGTAAGTAGGTTCTATTTTTTTGTTTAAAATAGTGTTCTGGTTTTTATTTAAAGGTATTTTTGGTGTAAATAATTCTTCTTTGGTAAACCCAATTTTTTTTAGACTAAGGTTTTCTCCAAACATATTATCAGTATAAGTCATAATATGAGAGGCATTTTTTACCTTAACAAAATTAGTAATGAGTTTGCTTAATCCACCTGCAATTGTAACGCCATTTATACAACAAAATCTTAATAGTTCATACGAACGTTCATTAGTCTTTAAAGTATTTAATTTTCTACCTTTCGAAAATGCAGCAACGGCAATTATTTTATCGTTGTTTTGTAAAGAAAAATAAATACCATTTGAAACAGAATTAAGTAAATGGTATTTATTTAAAAAAACATCCGCTTGTAATTTATTAATTCTTTTAAACTCACAATTGCGCGCATAAATAACTTTGTTTAAACCTATTTTTGATTGAATAATATATATACATTTATTAGTATATAGTTCTATTTGATTATAGTTAAAACTTAAATCGTATTTTATTAAACTACTACTTAAATTGTTTGGTAGTATTAAAATATTTAATGTTTTGTTATTACCACAAATAGTAAGTAAGTTGCCTGTAAATTTTTTTACATGTAATTGATTTAATTTAAGTTGTTTAATAAACTTGCTTACAATTATTTCACTACACATTTACAGTGCTCATAACTTTATTAACACATTCAGTAATTTTTGTTGCTAAGGTTTTCATATCCTCTTCTGTCCATTTATATTTAATGCCAAAAGAAATTAAACGACCAATTGTTTCTTGTGTTTTTGGTAAGTTTAAGTTTTTATAGTCTTGTGGTGCTCCAAAAATTTCAATTGGTAGTTTAGAAACTGTTTTCAATTCTTTTATATGATCCCATTGGTTAATAAAATGATACATGTTTTTATACCAATAATCAAACCCTACAACACCATTTGCTTTCATTTCGTTAACCACTTGTTGCGTAATTTCGGTATTAGGTAATAATAAATTTAAACAAGTAGCTGAGTCGCCATCAGGGTCGGCTAATTTTGCAAAAGCAATCCCTTTAACACTAGATAATAATGAAGTTAAATAGTTTTTATTTTTTCTGTTTTTTTCTCTAATTTGAGGTACTCTTCGCGTTTGCGCAACACCAACAGCAGCGTGTAATTCAGATATTCTGTAATTAAACCCTAGGTAAGGATGTTCTTCCATTCCCCTCACTGCACCAATATGGCTATGACCATGGTCGCTATAAACATCGGCTTTTTTATAGGTTTCATCATCATTTGTAACTAAAACTCCTCCTTCGCCCGCTGTTGCAATTTTAAAAAAATCAAACGAATAACAACCTGCTTTTCCAAATAAGCCTGTGTAAGTACCTTTATATGAAGATGAAAAAGACTGTCCGGCATCTTCAACTAAAATTAATTTATGATCATTTATTACTTTTAAAATAGAATCCATATCGGCCATGCCGCCACACATGTGAACTAAGCATACAGCTTTTGTTTTTGGTGTAATTACCTTTTTTATCCCTTCGGCGCTTAAACATAAAGTTTCATCAATTTCGGCAAATACTGGTAATGCACCAATAAATAAAACTGCCTCAACGGTAGCCATAAATGTAAAAGGAGGCACTATAACTTCATCGCCAGCTCCAATACCACTTGCAGCTAAAGCAGTTGCAACAGCTGTTGAACCACTACTTACGGCATGCGCAAATTTAGCGTTGGTAATTTTTTTTACTTCAGCTTCAAAATCTTTTGCTTTCCAATGGTTATTTCTTAACGCATCATGGTTGTATCTAAACAAAACTCCTGTTGATAGTACATCTTCAATTTCTTTACGCTCTTCAGCGCCAAATAATTCTGTTCCTGGCATAATTTTTTTTTAAAGGTAATTAATTTTAATAGATTTAATTTGCGAAAAAACCTGATTGTTCAAAATTTTCAATAATTCCAAAATTTACTGAAGACATTTTGTTATTTTGAAAATAACAATCTAAGCCGGCTTCATCAAAACTTAATCTTTTTTCGCCCCAGGGGTGAGCTTCAGTTTCACTAAGTGCATAGCCATTAAACTTCATCAATTGGATTAATTCTTTTTCATTAAACGAAAAAAGTCTAACATCAAACAATAACGTTTCTTTGTTATCTAATTCAACACTATTAAGTTTTTTTGAATTTAATACATCAAAAAATAGTGAATAGCCATCATCCCAATAATGGTAGGCAATTGATGAAGTATTTAAAATATCATCAGACAGGTTTTGAATTTCTTGAGGTTCACCTAATTGTTTTTTTACATCATCAATAGTTGAGCCAAAATTTATAGTATTTAACCCTGTTAATAATCGTATTATAGGAACTTTAAACATTATTTTATTATTCAAATCTAAAAGATATAAGGAATTAAACAAAAAAATAAAAAAACTTTTAAAAAATGTTTTGTGAATGATAAAATAGATATTATATTTGCAGCCCGATTTAGAAATAAATTGGGAACCGCATACGAAATGTTTCTTAAATGAAACGATTTTTACGTGGGTGTGATGATTCCGTAGCTCAGTCGGTAGAGCATTACACTTTTAATGTAAGGGTCCTGGGTTCGAATCCCAGCGGGATCACAAAACAGCCTCCACAATTGTGGAGGCTGTTTCGTTTTTTATTTAAACTAAAAAAGCAGTTCAAATGAACTGCTTTTTTAAAAAAATAAATGTTGTTTATTATGGGCTAACTACAACTGCTGCCGCACCACCATAAGGACCCGAATAAGCCACAACGGCTGTTGAACCAACTTTTCCATTTATTGCTGTTGCTGTAACATTAGAGTTTGTAGGGCTACTTAAAGTAATAACCGAGAATAAATTGTCTATTTGTGAAATTCCAGTTGTAGGTAACATCCAAGTTAAATTACTAGGGTTAGGGATTTGTGTTAAATAACTAGAACTACCTGCTCTATAAGCGGTGCGATTAACTTTATATGTTGTTGCCGTAAAATTAGCAGATGTAGGGTTAGGCATTAATGTAAATGGATCAATCCCCCCTAAGGAAACTAAATAAGGTGTAACTAAAATTGCCGTATCAGCAATTACTGAAATTTCAGATTGACCCATTACTCCATTAGCTGTAACTTTTACATAAGCATCACCTGTTGCAAGAGCATTAACTAATCCTGATGACGAAACACTAATAGGTACAGCTGTTTCTCCATCACTTTCTTCTTTTTGAACAACTAAATAATTAAATGTAACAGTACTGGTAACATCATCGCCATTTTTATTGTATGCTTTTGCATTTAATTGTAAAGTTTCGCCTCTAAATAATTCACCAAACTTTGGGTTAACTGTTATACGAGTAACAGGAAGCGACACTTCTGGTTGACCAACAACTAAAACAGGCACACGAACAGTTTCTGTTTGTCCATTAATAGTTGATGTTACATTAATAACAGTATTACCAACAGCATGAAAACTTACCAAGCCAGAACTAGAAACACTTGCAATACCAGAGTTGCTTGATGAAAAATTATAAGATGGACTACTGCTTCCTACATAAACAGTTTCAAGTTGAATAGACCCCGAATTAACTTCCCAAATAATTGCAGATGGTAATACTGCAAATAGTTTAACGCTTCTTACAGGAACCACACTTTAAGGAATAGAAGCATTATACGTTACACCTTCGTATGAAACTGAAGCCGAAATTATTCCGGTAGTATCAGTATCTAAAGAAAAAGCTGTGCCAGTTATACCTCCAATATTACTACTCCAACTAACATTACTCACACTAACGCTTGCTCCGGAGGTATTTACTAAATGTGCTTGTAAAGTAATTGATTTACCAATTTCGATAGATTGAGCGCCATTATCAATTACTAAATGGTATTTTTTTTCGGCTGCAGGTGGATTATTTGAAGAAGAATCTGCTGGATCAGAATTTTTATCTTTTTTACAAGAATAAGCAAATAGCGAAACAACAGCAAGACAGGTTACAATTTTTACTAATTTTTTCATAATATTAAATTTTACATCAAAATTAATTATATAAAAAAATAGCGTAATAACTAATAACACTAATTTTTACTACCTACTAATAGGTATTTTAATTATTTGGTCAATATTTTATTTCAATTCAATTAGAAAAATCATTCTTTAAATTTTAAAATTG
>CAZAPH010000011.1:26391-42894 GCA_964487105.1 uncultured Akkermansia sp. | reverse complement strand
AATAGCAGAGGCAAAATTACTTGCTGCCATAACAACAACTGGCCCCATTACATTTGGTAAATTATGATGTAAAATTACTCGCATACTTTTAAAGCCTAATGCCCTACCTGCTTCAACAAATTCTTTTTCTCTTATACTTAATATTTGTCCGCGTACAATACGTGCAACTTCAACCCACATAGTTAAACCAACGGCAATAAAAACTTGTACTATACCTTTGCCTAATATTAAAGTAATGGCAATTACTAAAAGTAATGTAGGTAAACTCCAAACAACATTTATTAACCACATAATAGCAGCATCAACCTTACCTCTATAAAAGCCCGCTAATGCACCCAATAATATACCTATAACAACTGAGATTAAAACAGAAACTAAACCTACACCTAAACTAATTCTAGTTCCAATTAATAACCTACTCAGTAAATCTCTGCCTAATTTATCAGTTCCTAAATAATATTTTCTTTGTGTTAAATGTTCAGTTGCAATTTTATTTCTTAATTCTATAATTGGCTTTGTAAAAACCTCATTTTTATAATCTGTAAACGTAATTGTACCTTTAACGGTATCATAACTTGGTTTAATGTTGGGATTTAAATGATAAACAACGTCTGCAATATTAAATTTAGAGAAGTTTCCATTATTTTTTTCAGCATTTTCAGTGTTTCCTGTATATTCTTCAACTAAAATCATATCTCCTTTAAAGAAATAATTATATACAGTATAAGTATTAAAATCATAAGTTTTGCCTAAAAACATTTCTTTAAAAAAAGATGTCTCAACCGGTTTTTCGTTTTTATTTACTTTTAAAAATTTAGCAACAAAACCAGGAGATTTTATATTTAACTCTGGTTTTTGATCGTTAGCAAAAGGTGTTGGATCAGGACAAATAGTGTAACCTAAAATTGAAATTAAACAAGTTGCAAAAATAACCAATAAACCAAGCATTGCTAACTTATCTCTTTTAAATCTTTTCCATGTAATTACAGAGAGAGAATCTGATTCAAAATTTATTTTCTTTTTCTTAAAAAACACTTTTCTTATTTCCACTTAGGTTTTAAAAAAACACTTGTTATTGTAATTATACAAACATAAAAAGGATATATTAAACCAACAGGTAAAAAATACCAAATTAAATTTTTATTATTAACAAAACTTGAAGCCAAAAATAACAATAAACTATCAATAATTAACTTTAAGAAAATAAAAAATAAGCCTAAATGATGATATTTTAAGACGAAAAATGCTTGAATAAATGCAAAAATCCAAATTGCATTAACGCAAAAAACAAAAGCGCCAAGCAATAGGTTAATTTTATTTGGATTAACCTTAAATTTGTTTGCCCACCTACTACGTTGAGCTAATAGTTTAAAAAATGTATTTTGAGGGTAAGTATAAACAATAGAAGATTTATTTTTTAAAAATCCTATAGTATTTATGTTTTTTTTCTTTACATCTTCTAAAAATAAAACATCGTCTCCACTCTCAACATTAATATGGCTAAAATACCCATTAACTTGATTAAATAAAGTTTTGGTAAATAATAAGTTTGCTCCACTACACAAAAAAGGAGCTTTAATTTTACTAAATGCAATTGAAATTAAAGTTAAACTATTTGTTTCGATAGCTTGTAAAGCCCAAAGTAAACCTGAATTATCTGAAATCATTACAGGTGCAATAACAAAATTTTTGTTATTTTGAATATGAAAATTCACAATAGTTGAAAGCCAAATTTTTGAATTAGTAAAAGTATCAGCATCACGCGTAATAATTATTTCATAATTAGCTTTTTTTATGGCTTGAGTTATTGACTTTTTTTTACCTTCTTTAATTGGATTGGTGATTAATTGATGATTAATGGAATGATGTTTTAAAATTTTTTCAGCAATTTCTATCGTATTATCAGTACTTGCATCATTTACTACAATAATTTCAATTAAATTTTTTGGATAATCTTGTTGTATAATTGTAAGTAAACATCTAGCAATAGTTTTTTCTTCATTACGCGCGCAAACTATGATAGAAACAGGACTAGTACAATCTTTTTCGAAATTATTAATAGTAGGATATGTTAAATAACATAATATTATCAATAATAAAAACAAAACATATCCAATTGTAATAATTATTATAATTTCATTCATTTTTGTTTTATCAAATTAAATTGAAATTTATTACTTACTAAAAATATATACCCAACTATACTCGGAAAAATAATATTAATTAACCAAATTATTAAGGCTGTTAAACTTAATTCTAAAGAATTAAAATTTGTATTTGCAAACACAATTAAAACAATAGTAGCTCTAATAACAGGCTCAATAAAACTTAACATTGGTATAATTGTAGTAAATAAATAATAAAGGGCTAAGCTAAAAAAAATAGACAAGCTAAGTGATTGATAATTAAATAAAATTAAAACCAAATAAAACTGTAAACAAAACACAAAATACCTTACTGTTGATAACAAAAGTAATTGAACAATTAACGTTTTACTTATTTCAAAATTAAAATGTGTTATAGTTTGCTTAAGTAATTTTTTAGTAATAAAACTAATTAACCAATTAGAATAAATTAAACAACAAATAAAAATAATTATAACAATAATTGAAAGTGCAACGGATAAATTTACAATCCACATATTATTTTGACTGAAAAAATTAATATTATAGGTAAGTGCTAAACAACCAAATAAAACGGTAATAATTAACTGAAACAATCCATTGATGAAATGTAGAACTGTAATTGCAGGTCGGTTAGTTGAATTAAAATAAAATATTTTTCCAATAAATTCTGTTGCTCTTCCTGGGGCAACATTACCTACACATACACCCGACAATACACTTTTAAAAGCAGTTGAATATTTTATTTTTTCAATTGGTTGGGTTATTTTTTGCCATTTAAATGCTTCGATACCCCAATTAACTAAAACTAACATAAATGCTAACAATAAGTATATAAACCCAGATGTAGTAAGTGCATTTTGTTTAATGTAGTTAATGTTATTTGGAGTTAATTGTGGTTTTAATTTAAAATAAAAAATTATTAAACAGGTTAAACCTAATAAGATTTTTAAAGAGGTATAAATTATTTTTTTAGTAGTCAACAATTTGCTTTAAATTTACTTAATTATGCCATTAAACGATAGAATTATTTTAGGAATTGACCCAGGTACTGTAATTATGGGATATGGCTTAATACATATTAAAAATAATAAAATAAATCCATTAGGATTAGGAGTTATAAAATTAGAAAAATACGACGACTTATCATTAAGGTTAAAAAAAATATTTGAAAGAACAATTGGATTAATAGAAGAATTTAATCCAGATGAACTTGCCATTGAGGCTCCTTTTTTTGGTAAAAATGTACAAAGTATGCTTAAATTAGGAAGGGCACAAGGTGTAGCCATTGCGGCCGCATTAAGTAAAAATATACCAATAACTGAATACTCGCCAAAAAAAATTAAAATGAGTATTACAGGAAACGGTAATGCCAGTAAAGAGCAAGTTGCTGCCATGTTACAACAAACTTTAGGTATTAATAAAGAGCAAGAGTTTTTAGATGCAACAGATGCCTTAGGCGCAGCTTTATGCCATTATTATCAAAATAAAAATTTAGGAAATACTAAAAAAAATTATACAGGCTGGAAAGCATTTTTAAGTGATAATCCTGATAAATTAAAGAAATAGAAATTAGTTTAAATTATAAAATTTCTACTTGCATAATGCCTTCTTCATCAAAATCTGTAAGTTTTACATTTGTAATTGAATTTACAAGTTTTTCATTATATGGTGATTTTACTTTTATGTAGTTTGAAGTAAATCCGTACATATTTCCATTTTTATTTTCATTTTCAAAAATCACAACTTCGTTTTTACCTTTATGTAATTCGTAAAATGCTCTTAATTTTTTTGCACTTAACACGCGTAACATTTTATTACGTTTTTTTCTTTCAGAAATACTAACACTTCCTTTAAACTCAATTGCAGGGGTATTTGCACGTTCGCTATAGGTAAAAACATGTAAATAACTCACATTTAATTCATTTAAAAATTGATAGGTTTCTAAAAAATGCTGTTCGGTTTCACCAGGAAAACCAACAATTACATCAACGCCAATACAACAATTTGGTAATACTGTTTTTATTTTGTTAACTCTTTCGGCATAGAGTTCTCTTTGGTAACGACGTTTCATTAAACCTAAAAGTTCGTTACTGCCACTTTGTAAAGGGATATGAAAATGAGGTACAAATTTTTTTGATTGAGCTACAAACTCAATTACTTCGTCTTTTAATAAATTAGGTTCTATTGAAGAAATTCGAAATCGTTCAACCCCATCAACATTATCTAATGCATTGATTAAATCTAAAAAAGTATAGTTTTTCTTTTTCTTCTTTTCAGAGTCAAGATATAGACCATATCCAAAATCACCAATATAAACCCCTGTTAATACAATTTCTTTAATGCCATTTTGCGCAATTTTTTTTGCATTTAGTACTACATTTTCTATAGTATCACTTCTGCTTTTTCCGCGGGCTAAAGGAATAGTACAAAATGTGCATGTATAATCGCAACCATCTTGCACTTTTAAAAAACTTCTTGTTCTATCTCCAAGGCTAAAGGCATCAACAAAAAAATCAGCATCATTAATTTCGCAATTATGAACTTGCGTGTGTGTATGTTTATTAGATAGATTAATGTAATTGAGAAGTTTAAACTTTTCAGTTGCTCCTAAAACTACATCAACACCTTCGATGTTAGAAATTTCATTAGGCTTTAATTGGGCATAACATCCTATAACAGCAACAAAAGCCTCAGGGTTATTAGTTAATGCATTTTTTACAATACTTTTACATTCTTTATCTGCATTTTCGGTTACAGAACATGTATTAATAACGTAAACATCTGCTGCTTGCGAAAAATCTCTTTTTTCAAATCCTTTTTCGTAAAATAAACGTGCAATAGTACTTGTTTCTGAAAAATTTAATTTACAGCCAAGTGTGTGAAAAGCAACTGTTTTACCAGAAAATTGCATTTTGCAAAATTACTGCTTTAAATTGTAACACCTAAGAAAAAAAAAGAAAAAAATTAATACACGTGTTGTCCACCGTTTATGCTATAGTTTGCGCCAGTTATAAAACTTGTTTCTTCACTTGCTAAAAAACTAACTAAATGCGCTACTTCATGTGTACCTCCTAGCCTACCCATTGGCACTTGAGCAACAATTTGGGTTAATACTTTTTCGGGCACTGCCATAACCATATCTGTACCTATATACCCAGGAGAAATAGTGTTAACCGTTATACCGTACTTTGCTACTTCCATTGCTAAGCTTTTAGTAAATCCATGCATTCCGGCTTTTGCAGCACTGTAATTAGTTTGCCCAAATTGCCCACGTTGCCCGTTTACACTCGAAATATTTATAATTCGTCCAAATTTACGTTCTATCATTCCGTTTAACACTTGGCGAGTACAATTAAAAACAGAGTTTAAATTTGTATTTATTACGGCATGCCAATCTTCTACTTTCATGTTGGCTAAGCGACCATCGCGTGTTATACCTGCATTATTAACTAAAGTATCAATAGCACCAACTTTTTCTTCAATTTCTTTAATCATTTTTCCTGCATCTTCAAAAGAGCTAACATCACCTCTATATAAATCAATATGAAAGCCTTCGCTATTCATTTGTTTAGTCCATTTTTCAGCTTTTTCTTGTGTTACATAATTACCTACAACTTTAAAACCGTCTTTTAATAATTTTTTACACATTGCTGTTCCTAACCCACCAGTTGCACCAGTAACCAAAACAATTCTTTTACTTGATTTATCCATAAAAATTTTATTTAATTTTATTTACATTCATTACTGTAGCTTCGCCACTTGTACATAAAGTATCGTTTGCTTTATCTTTAATAACGGTTTCAACAATTGCACGATTTTTTTCTTTTACTATTTCTTTAACAGTAAAAACTGCAACATAAGTTGTATCAACATACATTGGGCGTAAAAAATTTAAACTTTGTTTTAAATAAATTGTTCCTTCGCCGGGAAATAAAGTACCAAAAACTTTACTAAATAAAGAAGCACTCAACATACCATGCATTATAGGTTTTTTAAACATTGTTGTTGCTGCGTATTCTGCATCTAGGTGAACTGGGTTTTTATCGCCTGTAACTTGAGCAAATTGTTCAACTTCTTTTTGAGAAAATTGAAACTCATGTGTATAAATTTGATTTAATTGAATCATAAGATTATTATTTTTTTAATAAATAGCCTTTTTCTAAACTAATTGTTTCTGTAATACTTTGCGCTAAATTTATTTTTTCAGACTGCTCTTTAAATCCTTTTTTCTTAATTGTTAGTGTATAATCGCCACCTTTTAAAGTAAAGAAATATTCACCATTTTCATTTGTATTAGTGCTTGCAACAACATTGTTATTATTATCTGTTAAAACAACTTCTACATCTGGTAAACCATATCCCTCATAGCCATCTCTTATTACACCTTTTAATATACTTAAACCGTTTGAGGTTTTCTTTTTTCCATCTTTTTCTAAAATAGCGTAATCTTTTAAATCTACTTTATACAAATCGCTTTCACCTAAACCACCTTTTCTATCGCTACTTAAATAAGCGTATTTAGCATCGGCACTAATTGTTAATTGCCCCTCTTTAGCCGTACTATTAATTGGATAACCTAAATTAATTGGTTTGCTCCATACTCCATTTTCAAGTACAGTTTTAAACACATCGTAACTCCCCATACTGTTAGGACCATTACTACAGAAAAATAAAGTTTTGCCATCAGGTGCTAAAAACATGCCTGCCTCATCATATTCTGAATTTACATTGTTACCTAAATTAACTGGTTTACCCCATTCTTTTTTATTTTTTCGTTCAACCATCCAAATGTCGCTACCTCCAAATCCTCCATCTCTTTCACTTGTAAAAAAATATTTTTTTCCATCGCTAGATATACAAGCCCCTCCCTCCCAATAAGAACTTGCAATGGGTTTACCAATAGGTTCTGGAGTTCTCCATTTACCATTACTTATTTTACTTACAAAAACATCTCCTCCTCTACTTTCTTTATCTTTAATATCATTTTTATATAAAAATATCTGTTTACCATCAGGCGAAATACTAGTACAAGCATCGTGAGCCGGGGTGTTTATTGAGCCCGGAACTTCTATTGGTTTACCAAAAGTTTTTGTAATACTATCAATACTTGTAATATAAATATCTTCAAAATATTTTCCATCTCCCTCAACATCTACTTCAGAATTTGTGGTTTTTGGTCTTCTACTTGTAAATACTAATTTTTTACCATCAGCGGTTACACATGGATTTTTGTCATCATAACTTGTATTAATTTCTGAACCTAAATTTATAACCTCAACAGATAATGGAGATGCCATAAGCGTTTTAGCATTAATACATTGGCTATTAAACATATTTGCTTCGGCAATTTCTTCTTTAGGAACATTTGGTGTTTCAATAAATTTTTTAAAATTTTCGGTGGCTGAATCAAAATTTTCTTCGAGTTGATAAATGCGCCCTAATGTTAAGTATGTGCGCGGATTAAAATTGGTGTTAGTTTCAATAGCTTTAATTAGTTTTTCTTTAGCTTTATCATACTGTTTAAGTGCAAAATGGCACTCCCCAATATAATATAAAATTTTACTATCGTTAGGTGAGTTTCGTTCTATTTCTAATAATGTATTTAATGCGGAAATATATAAGCCGCCATACATTTTTTGTTTTGCTAATACAAATTTAGCTGCATCACCAACATCTGTTACAGCATTTGTTTTTTTATCTTTTTTCTTAGGGTTAGATGTTGTTTCTTCTTGGGCATTCATTAATCCAAAAGCTAAAAACAGAACCAGAGTGAAAATTTTTTTCATTACAATACTTTTTCAATAAACTAATGATATAAAAATACAAATTAAATTGTATATTAGTCTAAAATTTAAAGATAATTAAATGAAAAAAAATGTAATTTTATTACTGAGCATGTTAATTTGTTTATTTCTTTATAATTGTGACAAACAAGTTGGTTTAATTGAAAAACCAGAGGCGCTAAAACCTGATGCCTGTGATACTGTTACATACAACAAACATATACAACCCATTTTTGTTTTAAGTTGCGGATTAAACAATTCTAGTTGTCATTCTAGTACCGGTAGTGGAGGAGATTTTACAACATACGCACAAGTTAAGGCAATTGGTGAAAACGGAAAATTAAAAGCAAGAGCATTTGATGGTGTACCGAGTATTATGCCTTTGGGCGGACCAAAACTTGCTCAAAACCAGTTAGATTTAATACAATGCTGGATTAATAATAATTACAAACAACAATAATAATGCAAGTTGGATTGTACTTTGGATCATTTAACCCTATACATATTGGACATTTAGCATTAGCAAATTATTTTACAGAATATTCAAATGTAAATGAAGTTTGGTTTGTTGTAAGTCCTCAAAACCCTTTAAAAGAAAAAGCACAGTTATTAAATCAAAATAACCGTTTACATTTAATTGAATTAGCTATTAATAAACATCCTAAAATGCGAAGTAGTTCAATTGAGTTTAATTTACCACAACCAAGCTACACCATTAACACATTAGCGCATTTAAAAGAAAAATATCCTACGTTTAAATTTAGTTTAATTATAGGTGAAGATAACCTCGAAAATTTTAGCAAATGGAGAAATTATGAGTACATTTTAGAAAATTATATTTTACTGGTTTATCCACGCCCTGGTTCAAAAAAAAGTCAGTTTCATACACACAAAAATGTAAAAATAATGGATGCGCCATTAATAGAAATATCAAGTACGTTTATTCGAAATGCCATTAAAACCAATAAAGATATTAGGTTTTTTGTTCCTGATAAAGTTTGGGAAGAAATTAATGTGAGTGGGTTTTATAAATAACTAGTTTTTTAAGTAATACCACCAATAATAAGTAACCCCATAATAAACATAAATACTGCTACAAACCATTTAAAAAAAGATATACTTGTTTTAACAAACAATTTATTACCTAAATAAGCACCACAAAATGCTGAAATTACAGCAACAGCCATTAAAGTATAATCTATATTAAATGAAAATGCACTGTTTTGTTTATAAAAAAATAATCGTGCAACATCTACCAAACAGGCAACAAAAACACCTGTTGCAATAAAATTTTTTTTATCTAAATTTAATTGAAATAAAAAAGCTGTTCTAATTGCGCCTTGGTGGCCGCTAAAACCTCCAAAAAAACCACTTAGTAAGCCACCTAAAATTAAATACTTTTGATTAAAACTAATGTTATCTATTTTTTTTGAAATTTCAACAATTGAAAATAAAATAATTAATACACCTACAATTACATTTAAAATTGTTATTTGAAAATAATGATTAAAAATCTGATAATTAAAAATAATTAAATTATAACTACTTAATTGATTAAGCGTCCACGAACCTAACAGTGCTGCTATAAATGAAGGTACGCCAAATTTTAAAGTTATTTGCCAATTAATACTTTTAAAAAGTAAAATTATTTTAAATAAGTTATTAAGTAAATGAACTACCGCGGTTAAAGCAATAGCAATTGGTAAAGGATAAAAAAATGCAAAAACAGGTAATAAAATTGTTCCTAAACCAAACCCTGAAAAAAAAGTTATAAAAGATGAAGCTAAAGCAGATAATATAACAACAACAAATAGCATTAACTAGAATGAAATTCAATTAAACCTTCAATAGGAGATTTAATTATAAGTCCAATTTCATAACCATTTTGTTTTGCAACTTCAGATAAAATATCTTTATAAATAAATCCAATTGAGCCTACAAAATTAACTTTATAATTTTTTGAATTTGTATAATGGTTAATTTGCATTTTAAAAAAAGAATCAAAACACATTGAAAGAATTTCTATAATTTGAGGATGATTTTTATGTTTATAAGCAAATTTGCTGATTGAGGCTAAATATTTACTTGGCATATTTTTTTTATAAACGTTATTTAAAATTTCTTCGCGATTATAACCCTCTAATTCAAAATCATGTTTTAAACCTTGTTCTAATTTTCCATCAAAATAATACGTTACAATTGTTTTTCCAATTTGTGCACCGCTCCCATGATCGCCCCATAAATAACCAACAGAAGGAACATTTTCTGAAATTGTTTTACCATTATACAAACAGCTATTACTTCCTGTACCTAAAATACAAGCAATTCCTTCGTTTTTTTTACAAAGGGCTCTGGCAGCTGCTAATAAATCGTGTTGAACTAAAATTTTCCTGATATTCAAATTTAGAGTTAATACATTTTCAAGCAAGTTACAATTATCAAAAGTGCTGCAACCTGCTCCATAATAATGTAATTCAGTAATAGAATTATGGAATTCGAGAATATGAGGTTTTAAATTATTAACTATTTCGAGGCTTATTTGATCTTTAGATTGAAAATAAGGGTTAAACCCAATAGTATTAACCGTTTTAACAATATTATTTCCGCGTAACAAAACCCAATCGGTTTTAGTAGATCCACTATCTGCAATTAACTTGTACATAAATTAAAAGCAAGTAAATAAAAAAAACCGCTCGAAAGCGGTTTTTAAAAAAAAATTTTTAAAATTTATTAAGCATTTTCTTCATTTGCTGGTGCAGCATCTGTTGTTTCTTCAGCTGGTTTAGCTTTTGCTGCAATTTTAGCAGCTTTAGCATCATTAGCAGCTTTTTCTGCTTTTAAACGGTTAGCGTTTGCAGTTTTGTTATCGTTACTTAATTTATCTTTTTTGTTTGAAATTTTACCATCTTTTTCTTGAACCCATTTGTTGAATTTTTGTTCAACTTGAGCTTCAGTTAAAGCGCCTTTTTTAACACCATCTAATAAGTGTTTTTTCATTAAAACACCTTTGTATGATAAAATTGCTCTTGCTGTATCGGTAGGTTGAGCTCCTTTTAATAACCAGCCTAATGCTTGGTTAAAATTTAAATCGATACTAGCTGGGTTTGTATTAGGATTATAAATTCCTAATTTTTCAATAAATTTTCCGTCACGTGGTGCACGACCATCCGCAACTACGATATGAAAAAACGCTTGATCTTTTTTTCCATGTCTTTGTAGTCTAATCTTTACTGCCATTGTTTATTTTTTTTAAAATTGAGGGGCAAATATAACTAAAAGTTTGGAAATTACCAAAATAACAGAATTTTGTTAAATCAGATGAAATTTTTAAATTTGTTTTCTTATAGTTTAATTTATGCAAATAAAAGAAAGAGGTATAATTCTAATTCCTATTGATTTCACAAAACAGTCTTTATCAGCCATTAAACAATCGTATAATTTGGCTAAATACACCCATTCTAAACTTGTATTATTACATGTTTACGAAAAAAGTGGAGATGAAAGTTATGAAGCTTTAAATAAATTAACTAAACAAACAGAACAAGAAAGCGGTGTGCCTACTGAATTTATGAATGTTAAAGGTGACATTTATGAAGAAACTGATAGAGTTGCTGCAGAAATTAAAGCAACTTTAATAATTGCGGGCCTTGAAAGTCATATGAAATTTAGAAACATTATTGGCTCAAGTGCAAGTAAATTAGTGCGTAAAGCGCCTTGCCCTGTGATTACTATAAGAGGAACAGAGCACAGAGACGGTTGCGAAAATATACTACTCCCATTAGATTTAACAATGGAAACACGTGAAAAAGTAGATATTGCTATACAATTTGCTCATTTTTTTGGAGCAAGTATAAGAGTTGTTGGCGTATTTGACCCTAAAGACGATGTTTATGAAAACAAATTATTAGCATATACGCATCAAGTTAAGCAATTTATTAAAAGTAAAGGCATATCGTGTACAAATAAAAGTATTCCGGCTAAAGATGTTGCTGAAACAGTTGTTGAATATGCAAATAAAATTGAAGCCGACTTAATAATGATAATGAATCAACCTAGTTTAAATGTTGGCGAAATGTTTACTGGTACAGTTGCGCAACAAATAGTTGATATTAGTAACATCCCTGTTTGTACTATACAACCAATGAAACGCGAAAGTACTGTACATTTTGGTACAGGATTTTAACCTTATAAGTAATAGAAATTCTATTACGAGAATTTTTTTTAATGTATAAAGTTTTGCAACTTTTTATCTTTCATTAAAAAGGTTATTATACCTTAATCGAAAAAATTCATATTTTATTGGATTTTTGGCACTCACTATAAATTTGTAATAAGCAAATTTATTTAACTTACTTTATTATATAGTAATTTTAAAAAATCTACAGCATTTTCTTTATTGTTTGGTATTTTACCATCAAGAATTGCGTCTTTAAGCGCGTTTTTTAAATCTCCTACTAATTTACACGGAGGTAAATTAAATAGTTCCATTATTTCTTCGCCACTTATTGGAGGTTGCCAGTTTCTTAATTTATCTTTTTCTTCAAGTTCAACCAATTTTATTTTTACTATTTCAAAATTTTGCAAGTAGCGTTTTACCTTGTTTGGGTTTTTTGTAGTAATATCACTTTCACATAAAAGCATTAACTCATCAATATCTTCACCTGCTTCAAACAATAATCGCCTAACTGCACTATCTGTAACTTCTGTTTTAGCTAAAACAATGGGGCGTAAATGTAATTGCACTAATTTTTGTACAAATTTCATTTTTTCGTTTAATGGTAATTTTAAATCCGTAAATAGTTTAGGTACCATTTTAGCACCTTTGTCTTCGTGTCCATGAAAAGTAAATCCTTTACCTTCTTCAAACCGTTTAGTAGCAGGTTTTGCAATGTCGTGTAAAATTGCAGCCCATCGCAACCATAAATTGTTACTTTTTTGAGCTGTATTATCGAGTACTTCAAGCGTATGATAAAAATTATCTTTATGTGATAATCCATTAATTGTTTGTGTTCCTAATAATTTAACCATTTGCGGAAAAATTAATTCCAATAAACCAGTATTTAATAATAAATTAAAACCAATAGAAGGTTTTTTACTTAAAATTATTTTATTGAGTTCGTCAGTTATTCTTTCTTTGGATACAATACTAATTCTATTTTTATTTTTTGAAATTGCATTTAAAGAATCTGTTTGAATTGAAAAATCAAGCTGACAAGCAAAGCGTATAGCCCTCATCATTCTTAATGGATCATCACTGTATGTAATATCTGGATTTAATGGTGTTTTAATTAATTTATTATTTAAATCGTTAATACCATCAAATAAATCAATTAGTATTCCATAGTTATTATTACTTAAACCTATAGCCAGTGTGTTAATTGTAAAATCTCTTCTATTTTGATCATCAACTAAAGTACCATCTTCAACAATAGGTTTTCTAGAATTTCGATCGTAACTTTCTTTTCTTGCTCCAACAAACTCTATTTCAAAATCATTCCATTTAATTTGAGCGGTGCCAAAATTTTTAAATGTACTTAAATGAGCCTCTTTTCCTAATTTGTTTTGTAAAGTTTCAGCTAACTCTATGCCTTTACCTATACAAACAATATCGATATCCTTACATGGTCTATTTAAATAAAAATCGCGAACATATCCACCAATAACAAAAGCATCAATTTGCATTTCATTTGCACAAGAGCTTATTAATTTAAAAATAGGTTCGTTTAAAAAAGGAAATGACACCAAAATAATTATTTAATACTTAGCTAATAATCCTCTTAAACCCATATCTACAACTGTTTCGCCGGCATCAGGTTGAAAATAACCATCAGCAGTTACTTCTTTCCACTCAAAACTTTTATTTGTACTTAGTGAAATTGTAACAGTAATATCACTTGTTTCTGAGCCTGTGATAACTAAAGGAGCACTAACGGTAGGGTTTGCGTTTGTAACAAATGAACCTGTAACTAAACAACTTCCAGCAGGAATTGGTGATGTTGAATTTATAGGGTTTACAACCGTTGTAACGGCAGAACTTCCATCAAACTTATATGGTACTCCTAAAACATTAGTGTACATTCCCCAATATCCTTGTAATTTATTTCCTGGACCACCACTTGCTGTTGGAGTCATTACTGCACCTTTCATTTTATATTTAGTAACATAAGTATTAAAGCCAACAAACGAAGCTATAGTTCCATCAATAATACCGGCTGATGTAGTTTTAATTTTAATATCATAATTTTGATAAGCTAAACTTACTCGTGCCCATTTATATGAACCAGCAGGGATTGAACTTAATGGAACTTCTAAAAACACTTCATTATTTTTAACTACTAATGATTTACAAAAAACAATAGCATTTGCACCACCGCAAGTTGTTTCATCTGCCCTATACAAAACTTTACCAGCGCCAACTTGTGTATTATCATTAAAAGCAAGTTCAACATAATGCGAACTAATACCATTAAACTTAGGCGATTGGGCTGCATTACCCGGTGCAATAGTTGCAGCTTGTGCTAAATTATTTAACCGTGTTTGTGTGCTATCAAGCTTTAACTTAAATATTAATTTAGGACTATTAATAGTTGCTGAAAAAACAGTATCAGGGAATTCGCAAGTTGGACAATTATTTGTTGGTGGAGGCGTTGTTTGCTGTGTTGTTTCTTCATTTTCTTTATTATCTTTTTTACAAGATGTTATAAATAAAAAAACTAAGGCTATAAAAACTACTTTTTTCATCTTTCACTATTTTATTTATTAAACTAATTAATTTAATTTGTAAAGATAAAAAAATATGCGAATAATTATTCAACGTGTAAATGAAGCTAGCGTAACAATTAACACAAAAGTTCACTCAACTATAGGTAAAGGTTTTTTAGTTTTACTAGGCATACATGAAAATGATAAAGAAAATGATGCTGATTATTTAATTAACAAACTTGTAAAACTTAGACTTTTTAGTGATACAAACGGAAAAATGAACCTTGATATTAACCAAATAAATGGCTCAATATTATTAATAAGTCAGTTTACTTTGTTTGCCGATACAAAAAAAGGGAACAGACCATCGTTTATTGAGGCCGCAAGACCAGATAAAGCCATACCTCTTTACAATTATTTTATAAACAATTTAAACTTACAATTAAATAATCCTTGTAAAACAGGTGTTTTTGGGGCTGACATGCAAGTACAATTAATAAATGATGGCCCTGTAACTATGCAAATAGATTCGGGCAGTTAAAAAATTTTAAATTAAGAATTGTTATTAAATTTTTAATATTCTACAATACATAACCCCTTATAGTTATTATATTTAGTAATTGAAAATAACACCGTGAAACCTAAAATTTTATTAGAAAAAAATCAATTTGACGTAACGATTAAAAGATTATGTCATCAATTAATTGAAGTTCACAATAATTTTGAAAACTCTGTTTTAATAGGCTTACAACCAAGAGGTACATATTTAGCTAAAAGAATTAAACATGAGTTAGAAAAAATTTTAAAAAATAAAAACATAAAACATGGTGATTTAGACATCACGTTTTATAGAGATGATTTTAGAAAAAAGGAATTAATCCCTAATAAAACAAATATTGATTTTATTATAGAAGATAAAAATGTCATTCTGATTGATGATGTTTTATACACTGGAAGAACTATAAGAGCGGGATTAGATGCCATGTTAGCATTTGGAAGACCTAAAGATGTTGAATTATTAGTTTTAGTTGATAGAAGGTTAGCAAGACATGTACCTATACAAGCTAAATATGTTGGCATTACCATTGATAGTATTGACACGCAAAATGTTAAAGTAGATTGGAAAGAATTAACAAAAACAGATAGAGTAACTCTTTTAAGTAAATAATGTTTCCTGAAGCAAATACATATCCTCCATATTACACAAACTATTTTAAATTAGTTGAAGAGAAAAATTTAATTAAGGCTTTAGAAAGTGATTTAACACAAAGTACACAGTTTATTTCATCTTTGCCAAACAATAAAATTGATTTTGCTTACGAAAAAAACAAATGGACAATTAAACAAGTACTACAACATATAATAGATTGTGAAAGAATATTAACCTACAGAGCCTTACATATTGCCAGAAAAGACAAACACAATTTACAAACATTTAATGAAAATGAATATGCCGATAACACTATAAATAATCAATTAACCATTAATGATTTGGTAAATGATTTTAATAATTGCAGAAATAATACAATAAGTTTATTTAAATCTTTTACTAATTTAAATTTAATTGAAATGAGTACAATAAATACTAATAATGTTACACCATTAAGTATTGGTTATTTTATATGTGGGCACACAAAACATCATTTAAACATACTAAAAAAACGTTATTTATTACAACCCTAAATATGAGTTATTTAAGCCAAAAACATTTATTAGGAATTAAAAATATTACAAAAAATGATATTGAGTTAATTTTAAACACAGCTCAAAATTTTAAAGAAGTAATTAATAGGCCAATAAAAAAAGTACCTTCTTTAAGAGACATAACTGTTGCTAATTTATTTTTTGAAAACTCAACACGAACGAGATTATCATTTGAATTAGCTCAAAAA
>CAZAPH010000011.1:0-26381 GCA_964487105.1 uncultured Akkermansia sp. | reverse complement strand
ATTAAGTGCAGATGTAATAAATTTTTCAGCATCGAACTCTTCTGTTAAAAAAGGCGAAACACTAATTGATACTGTAAATAATATTTTAGCAATGAAAGTAGATATGATTGTAATGCGCCATTCTAGTCCTGGAGCTGCATTATTTTTATCTAAAAAAATTAATGCTAAAATTGTAAATGCAGGAGATGGTGCACATGAACATCCAACACAAGCTTTATTAGATGCGTTTTCAATTAACGAAAAGTTAGGTAGTATAAAAGATAAAAAAATAGTAATTGTTGGCGATATTTTGCACTCACGAGTTGCGCTTTCAAACATTTTTTGTTTACAAAAACTTGGTGCAAAAGTTAAAGTTTGTGGCCCTCAAACGTTAATTCCTAAATACATAACATCACTTGGAGTAGAAGTTGAATTAGATTTAAAAAAAGCATTAGAATGGTGCGATGTTGCAAATATGTTAAGGATTCAGCTTGAAAGGCAAGATATTAAATTTTTTCCTTCGTTACGAGAGTATAGTATGTTGTATGGTTTAAACAAACAAATTTTAGATAACTTAAGTAAAAAAATAGTAATTATGCATCCTGGCCCTATTAACCGAGGTGTAGAAATTACAAGCGATGTTGCAGACTCAAATCAATCAATAATTTTAGATCAGGTAGAAAATGGTGTGGCAGTAAGAATGGCTGTAATGTATTTATTAGCAGGTAAACAAGAATGATTAAGCCTTTAACTGTATTATTTAGTATATTATTTTTTTCAGTATTACACTCGCAAAATAATTACCGTACACAAAAAGATAATGCTAATAATTTTAAATTAGATTTACCTAGTGTTTGGAATTTTTTACCAATTTCTGATGATGAGTATAGAATTGATGTAGCTATACCTTCAACAAGCGAAGAAAGTAAAATTTATAATAAATGTTTTGATAGTGTTGTATTTTATATTGAACGTTATAAGGGTACTTTACAAGAAATATTATTACAACATAACTATATAATTAAAAATGACTCCGTTTTTAAAAAATCAGGAAAAACAAACAAGTATATTCCATACACCATAAGAAATGGATATAAAGCAATTGTTGCAACTAAAAATGTGCAAATAAATTGTGAATTATACCAAAATAAAAATAAAAACATGGGCGTTGCAGATGAAATTTTTATTTGGCAACCAAATACTACTAAGGTAATTGTAATAAAAACTAATGGTAGAGCTTTAGATATAGAAGTGAAAACTAAACTACTTACTTCATTTAAATTTATATAAAATTTAATTTTTATTTAGGTTGTTACATCCATTTTTTTCGTTTAAAATAAATTAATAACCCTACAATAACTGTAAGCATTATGGCCCAAGTAAAATAATAACCGTTTTGTGTTTTAAGTTCAGGCATATTTTCAAAATTCATTCCATACACCCCCGCAATAAATGTTACCGGAATAAAAATACTACTCATAATTGTTAATACTTTCATTACCTCATTCATTTTATTTGCATTGGTGCTTAAATAAATATCCATTATACCACTTAATAAATCTCTGTATGTTTCAACAGTATCAATTATTCGGGTACAGTGGTCTTGCAAATCGCGTAAAAACAATTGCGTGTTATCCGTGATGTAAGTACTTTCAGATCTAATAAGGTTTGCAACTAAATCACGTAATGGCCAAACTTGTTTTCTTAAATAAATTATTTCGCGTTTTAATTCATACAATTCTATCAAAGTGCTTTTTTTAGGCGAATTCATAATTTCTTCTTCTAAAATTTCAACTTTATCCCCTATTTTTTCGATTGCATGAAAATAACAATCAACAACGGCATCCATTAAAGAATAAAAAAGATAATCTGCGCCCAACTTTCTTATTCTTCCTTTGCTGTTTCTAACTCTATTTCTAACAATGTCAAATCCATCACCTCCGTTAGGTTCTTGAAAAGAAATAACTGTATTATCAAATAAAATCATACTTAATTGTTCAGAATGTACCTCTTCATTATAAACAATCATTTTCATTATACTTAAAAGGTAATTATCATACTCTTCAAACTTTGGACGTTGATCAACATTTACAATATCTTCAAGTGTAAGTGAGTGTAAATTATAAAGTTTTCCAATTTTTTCTATTAATTCGGTTTTATGAACACCTTCAACATTTATCCATTTAACCATATTGGGTTTTACGTGCGCTAAACAATCACTTAAATCATAAAATTCTTCTTCAATAAATTCTGATTCATTATATTCTATTAATGAAATTTTTATTCTTTCGTTTTTTGCAACACCAGTATAATGTAATGTACCTGGTGGAGCGCCAATTTTAAGTTTTCTACTCATACTTATAGGTGTTTTTATTTTCAATAGTGGGTTTATTATCTATTACCACAACAATTTCTCCTTTAGGAAGTTTTTGAGTATAAAAATTTATAAGTTCTGATGGTGTACCTCTTTTAACCTCTTCAAAAACTTTTGTTAACTCTCTGCATACACAAATTTGAACATCATCGCTAATTACTATTTTTATTTCTTCTAAAAGTTTAATTAATCTGTAAGGCGATTCATAAAGTATTAATGTTTTATGATCCTCTTTTAATTGCTTTAGCTTAGTTTGCCTTCCCTTTTTTTGAGGTAAAAAGCCATAAAAACTAAATTCGTTACAAGGAAAACCGCTATTTACCAATGCAGGTACAAATGCAGTTGCTCCGGGTAAACAACAAACCTCTATTTGATTTTTAATAACATCTCTTACAAGCAAAAAACCTGGGTCGCTAATAGCCGGGGTACCTGCATCGCTAATTAAACCTATAATTTTACCATTTTTTAATTCAGTAATAAGCTCATCAAGAATTTTATGTTCATTATGTTGATGGTAAGATTTTAAAGGTTTTTGTATTTGTAAATGTTTAAGTAAAAAGCTACTTGTTCTTGTATCTTCTGCTAAAATTAAATCACACTCGTTTAAAATTTTTATTGCTCTTAACGTAATATCGTCAAGATTTCCAATTGGTGTTGGTATGATATATAACTTGCTCATTTATTATTTATAAGAAACAATATTTAATTATTTTTGTTTAGTAATATTAATTAATTTGCTAAAGTTTTGAGTAAAGTATTTAAAATAGTTTTTACAATGTATTTGTTAATTAACAGTATTACACTAAAAGCTATTATTAAAATAGATTCGCTTAAAAACATAGTAAAAAATGCCCCTAACGACTCTATTAAATCTAAAAATTTATCAATTTTAATTTTTCATCAAATTAGACAAGGATTGTATAGAGATGCAGAAACTAACATAAGAACACTAAATTATTTAGCGAAAAAAAACAAATCAGAAAGAATTTATGTAGATTATTACGGCTATAAAGGAATGCTAAATAGAACTAAAGGTAATTTAGATTTAGCAATACAAGACTATAAAAAATCAATAATATTAGCTGAAAGAATTAAAGATTCATTAAAAATTTCGATTAATTACCATAATTTAGGAGGAATTTATGTAAGAAAAGGTTATTTAGATTTAGGTTTAAATTATTTAATAAAAGCATCTGTAATAAAAGAAAAATTAGGTGATAAAAAAAGGTATGCTAACAGTTTAACAGAAATTGGTGAAATTTTTTTAAATCAGCAAGATCCTATTTGTTTAGATTATTTTTTTAAAGCATTAAATTTAGAACTTGAAGTGAAAAATTATGCTGGTGCATCAATTGCTTTAAATTCTATAGCAGATTTTTACAATACTAAAATAATTGATAGTGCTTTAAAATATTACAATCAATCGCTTATTATAAACAAAAACACATTATATGGGCCTGCTCTATCCCATTCATTAATAAAAATTGGTTTTATTACATTAAATAATAATCCTAAAAATAGTTTTGAAAATTTTACAAAAGCATTACACATAGAAGATTCAATTAAAAATCTTGAAGGTATATGCGAATGTTACGATGGCCTTGGAAATTATTATTTTACTATTAAGAATTTTAATAAAGCAAAAGAAAATTTTTTACTTCAATTAGAGTTTGCTAAAAAAACAAATGCATTAACAAAACAAAAAGAGGCGTATAAAAATTTATATAAAATTAGCGAACAACTAAATCAAACTAACAGTGCTTATAATTATTTGGTAATTTACAACCAATTAAAAGATAGTATTTTTAATGAAGGAATGACAAGAAAATTGCTTCAAAATGAAATGAGCTATAAATTTAAAAAACAAAAAGAAATTGATAACTTAAAAAATAAAGAAAAAGAGAATTTATTAAACATTGAAATTAATTTTCAAAAAAAATTAAAATACTTTTACTTAATTATTATAGCCATAGTAATATTTTCAGCTTTATTTATTTTAAAAGCATATTTTAATAAAAGAAAATCAAATATTGAATTAGAAGAAAAAAATAATATAATTAATCAACAAAAAATAAAAGTAGAAGAACAAAAAGAAGAGCTTCAATTAAAACAAAAAGAAATTATAGATAGTATAACTTATGCCAAACGAATACAAGAAAGTTTATTACCTACCGATAATTACATTCAAAAAAAAATAAAAATAATGAACAACACTCAAGATAAATTTACACAAACTATTACTACGAGTTATAATAGTACTAATGCTATTACTTTAGGAGCTGCAATTTTAAATAACTCACCAATTAAAGAAGCTCAGGTTAAAATACCAATTAAAACTTTAAACAGACACGGTTTAATTGCCGGGGCAACAGGTACTGGTAAAACAGTAACCATGCAAATTATTGCAGAAAATATTTGTAATGCAGGGGTACCTGTATTGTTAATGGATTTAAAAGGTGATTTAAGTGGCATTTCGAAAGCAGGTACACTAAATCCTAAAATTGAAGAGAGGCATAATTTAATAGGAATTCCTTATACTACAAAAGGAACAACATCCGAATTAATGAGTATTAGTGGGGGTGCTGGAATAAAATTACGCGCTACAGTTAGTGAATTTGGCCCAGTGTTATTTAGTAAAATACTTGAGTTAAATGAAACCCAAAGCGGATTAGTAGCAATGTTATTTAAATATGCCGATGATAAAGGTATTTTACTTTTAGACCTTAAAGATTTTAAAGCTTTATTAAAATTTGCAAGTGAAGATGGAAAAACAGAATTACAAAAAGAATATGGAAATATATCAACTGCAAGTTTAGGAACAATTTTACGTAAAATTGTTGAACTTGAAAGCCAAGGAGCTGAACATTTTTTTGGAGAAAAAAGTTTTGAAGTGAACGATTTAATTAGAACCACCGAAACTGGAGAAGGGATTGCATCAATTATTAGATTAACTGATATTCAAGATAAACCTAAATTATTTTCAACATTTATGTTAAGTTTATTAGCAGAAATTTATTCCACTTTTCCTGAAATTGGAGATGTTGAAAAACCAAAATTATGTGTATTTATTGATGAAGCCCATTTAATATTTAACGAAGCCAGTAAAGCCTTACTCGATCAAATTGAAAGTATTATTAAACTTATCAGAAGTAAAGGCGTAGGTGTTTTTTTTGTAACTCAAAACCCTTATGATATTCCAGAATCTGTATTAGCTCAATTAGGTTTAAAAGTACAACATGCGCTAAGAGCTTTTACCGAAAAAGATAGAAAAGCAATTAAAAAAACTGCAGAAAATTATCCAATTTCTGAATTTTATAAAACAGACGAATTACTTACCAGTTTAGGTATTGGTCAAGCATTAATTTCTGCTTTAAACGAAAAAGGAATTCCTACACCTTTAGCTGCTGTTCATTTAAAAGCCCCAAGTAGTAGTATTGGTGTAATATCACCCGAAGAAATAAATACTATTGTTTCAAAAAGTAAATTGCTTGAAAAGTACAATCAAATTGTTGATAGAGAAAGTGCTTATGAACTATTTAATAAACGTTTAGAAGAAAAAGCAAATAGTACAGATAATGAAATTAAAGAAGAAACATCTAAAGCGAGTAAAACTAAACCCGAAAAATCAATAATTGAAAAAGCAACCGAAAACACAATGGTAAGGCAAGTAGGACGAACAATTTTTAAAGAACTCACACGCGGTTTATTAGGCGCATTAGGTGTTGGAACTAAAAAGAAAAAAGGGTGGTTTTAAAACTTGTTATAACTTAACGTTTAACTTTCTTTATTTGATTTTAAACTAAATTAATTACGTAAATTTGTAAAAATGTACGTAATAAATAAAAAAATAATTATCCTAATTGTTGTTTTTATCTTAATTTCAAATTGTGACTTATCGGCACAATGTGCAATGTGTAAAGCAGCAGCAGAGAGTTCTTTAAAATCTGATTCAAGAGCAATTGCAAGAGGTTTAAACTCTGGTATTTTATATTTAATGACAATACCCTATATTTTATTAGCTTTTATCTTTAGAAGTCAAATAAAAACACTTTTTCAAATGTGGTTTAAAAAGAAAAAAACTACATCTTAAGTTTATTCACTTAACACCAAATAAATTAAACTTAATAAACTATAAATTAAGGTGATTTAAATCAGTTCACGTCGAAAAAATTAACGTTAAAGCACTGATTTTTAAATATTTATTGTTAATAATTAAAAACAACTCCGTAACATTTAATCCCAAAAGCTCGTTAAAATATTTTATATTTGCAACCTAACTATGGAAACTAAAAAAATTCTTCGATTTAACAATTCTAATAGGCAGTTTTACGCTGAACTTAAAAAACGTGTAGATGCTTACTTTAAAGAAAATAATTTAAGTAAAACAGGTAATTTAAATATGTATCTTAAAACTGCTTTTATGATATCAATGTATTTTATTCCCTTTTTATTATTATGTTTTAATGTATTTGATAGTAAATTAGTTTGGTGGGGATTATCAGTACTTATGGGTTTATCAATGGCTGGTATTGGTTTGTGCGTAATGCATGATGCTTGCCATGGTACGTTTAGTAAAAACAAAACTGTAAATACAATTTTTGGTTATACTATAAATATGCTTGGTGGCCATATTACAAATTGGAAAATTCAACATAATGTAATTCATCATACATTTACAAATGTTCATGAACATGATGAAGATATTGCTCCTCCAGGCTTTATGAGATTTGAACCACATTCAAAACTAAAATTCATCCATCGCTTTCAATTTATATATGCTTGGTTTTTTTATGGAATGATGACAATGATGTGGACATCAACTAAAGATTTTCGTCAAATTTTTAGATACAATAGAGAAGGGCATGTTAAAGCAGCAAATTCTACACTTTCTAAAGAGTTTTTCATAATTGCTTTATCTAAAGTTTTATATTTTGCGTATATGATAATACCATTTTTTACAGTACCAAATATGACTTTTTTAAATTGGGTTGTTGGATTTTTAACTGTGCATTATGTTGCAGGTTTTGTTTTAGCTTGTATTTTTCAACCTGCGCATGTAGTTTCAGAAACCGAATTTCCTGTGGCCTCTGATGGCGTAAATTTAGAAAATGATTGGGCTGTTCATCAACTAAGAACAACTATGAATTTTGGTACTCGCGATAAACTTTTCAGTTGGTTAGTTGGAGGGTTAAATCATCAAGTAGAGCATCATTTATTTCCTAATATTTGCCATATACATTATGGTAAACTCTCTAAAATTGTAAAACAAACGGCTCAAGAGTTTAATGTTCCATATCATGATAGAAAAACATTTTTAGGTGCTTTATGGAGTCATGAAAAAGTACTTTATAAATTTGGCAGAGCATAAGTTTAAAATAGCTATAATTAATGGTCCTAACATAAACATGATAGGAACGAGAGAAACAGACATTTATGGCAATAAAAATTTTGAAAGTTTTTTCCTTCAGTTAACACAAAAATATCCTACACTAAATTTTAACCATTTCCAAAGTAATATTGAAGGCGAATTGGTAACAAAAATTCAAGAATTTGGTTTAACATGTAATGGGATTATTTTAAATGCAGCGGCATACACTCACACTTCTGTTGCAATTAGAGATGCAATTGCAGCCATTACTATTCCTGTAGTTGAGGTTCATATAAGTAATATTTTTGCACGAGAAAATTTTAGACACACAAGTTTAATTGCACCAGTTTGTAAAGGCTCTATTTCTGGCTTTGGTTTAAATAGTTATGATTTAGCTGTACAAGCTTTAGTTACTTTATAAAAAAACTATTTTAAGTTTTTAATCATTTTTATTGAAAACAACCCAATTATTAACGAGCAAATTGAAACTGCAATCCAAATAAATAACTTAGATTTAAAAAACTGAGGCTTGTTATTTAATAATTCTGGTGTAGAATGTTGTACATTTTCAAAATTTAAAAATTTAAGTTCAGGATATAAATGCGGGCTATTATTCACAAAATTAACTAAATCATAATTTGGTAATTGTAAACTATCGTTTCCACACTTTAATTTGTATTGATGATTTTTTTCTGCATCAAAAATTAAATAACGTGCTAATTGATAGGTAATAATGCTATCAATTTTTAAACTTTCATTATCATTATTTTCAATATCAATATACAATTCATTTTTTTGAGTATCAGGAATATCGACTATTAGTAACTCTTTAGAATTTAAAGTAAAATTTTTAATAAGTTGCTTTTGTTCAGTCTCTATTTGTTTAGCCACTTTAATTTTTTCTTTATAATAAATAGTAGCATTTCGTAAAAATAAATGTGGATTTGAAATTTTAAAAACTATTTGCTGTACACTTTGATTACCTTGAATAGATAATTTAATTGTTGTACTTTTTTGTTCTTTATTATTTGATAATTGAAACGAATTATTAACTCTATTTAATTTACCTGAAATTAATGAATTTTTAAAATAACCCGCAGAATTAACTTTAAAAGGCTCTGATGACCAATCATCAATTAACAATCTAAAATACTTGTAATTACTTAACGGGAAATACAAACATTTATATTGATTAGTGTAAAGTTCATTATAAGTTAAAGAAAGGGTTTGTAATTTACTAATACTGAACCATTGTTTTAAATCATCACTACCTTCTATAGTACATAATTTTAAGGCTTCAGAATTATTTATATTAAACGCAATATTTGCAATTTTTTCTTTAGTTGGGTTTGCAATAACAACCTCGGTATAGTTATTAAAGTGGTTTTGTGAAACAATTTCATATTTAATAAAATCATTTGCTGATTTTAAAATAGGTTCGCTTAAAATTATATAAGGCTTTTGATTTCCTAAAGAATCAACAACTCTTAAATCTCGATAATTTGAAAAGCAGTAATTTTGAATTGATGGATTTAACTCTACTTTATAAAGACCAGTAACACTTACAGTTGATAAAGTTGATTGATATTTAAACCATTGAGCAAAAGCTCTATTATTTAATACAATAAAAATAAAAAATCCTAAATAAATTAGTTTTAAATTAATCTTCAATTTTATTTTCAACCTGTTCATTTTTATCATCTATAAGTAAATTTTTAATTTTTTGATACATAAAAGAAATTATCAATAATAAAACACCAAGTATAATAAAAGAAATTATTTTTCCGGCTTTTGATACATTACTTATATCAAATGTAAATAATTTAATAAGTGTAATGCCTAATAATATTAAAGATAAAATTCGAAAAATTTTGGTTTGTTTTTTCATACCTATAAATAAAACTAAAAAGGCAATTATTCCCCATAAAATGGGATAACCTACCTTATGTGAAATTAATTTTATGTTTTCAAATTCAACTGTTTTGTTTGAAAATAAATCCCAATAATTTAGCTGCTCTAAAGGTTGTACACCAATTTTTATGGCGTGTAAAGTAAGTTCTAAACTAGATATATAAACCAAACAAGTAATTAATAAAATAGCATTTAAAATTTTCATGTTTGAAATTGGTGTATTTGGTTCTGTTCTTACTTTATACATTTTAAAAGCCATAAATGTTACACAAGCAATACTTAAATAATGCATTATAAATGCAATTGATGAATGAATACCTTCAAAAATAAAAACCTTTACTTCAGCTATAGGCATCCAAGCAAAGATTAATGCAAATAAACCAATATTAATGTAATTAAAAATATAATTAAGTATTTTAATTGTATTTGAACTACTAGGTTTTATATATAGATTAAGTAAACTAAAAAATATTAAATGGTAAGAAAATGTGATTATACTAATTGTGTAACCCGAATAAAAATAATTAGAAGTGTGATAAATAACTTCTAAAAAACCAGTTAAATACAACAAACAAACCGCCGATATTTTTAAATAGGTTTTATACCCTTTTGGATTAAAAACAATACCTAAATAATACAACTTTTCAGTTTCGTTTTTAATAATTAAAACACTAGCAATTAAAGAAAAACTCGAAATAAATCCAGTAATAAAAGCTTTATTTAAAATTATTTTTAATGATTCTGGTTTGTAGGCTTCGTAAAAATAATTACCTCCGGAATAAACCTGCAGCCAATCCATAAACAAACTAAACATCATTAAAGTTGTTATTATAAAAGAAGCAAACCTAAATAATACAATTGATGATTTTTGTGCTAAAAACAAAAGTAATACTGCCTCTAAAGCCCAAAATAAAGTAATATAATTACCATTTAATTGTACCGGAATGGCAAGCGTAACAAACGTTAATGTTAAACCAAATAATAAATAAAGTAATTTTTTATTATCACTATTTAACTTAAATATTAAAAATGCACAAGTTAAATTTATTATGGCCATTAAAATTGTATAAATACCTTTCCATTCGGTATGGTAATTATTTAAAATTAACATGCCGCTTATGTAAAACACAAAACTATTTGCAAGTAAAAGTGAAAAATCAATAGCTTTAAACGGTTGTTTTTTTATTAAGTTATTAATTAAGTTCATTACAATAAATAAAACATAAAACAACATTCCAAATAACAGGGCACCTTTGTATGGTGGATTTGGCATGCTTAAACAATCGGCTTTAAGCCAACCTACATAAATTAAAACAGTAAACAAATATGATAAAATATTTATTAAATGCCATTTTCTAAAATAGGCCAAAACAAGCATTCCTATATCTAAAATTAAAATGTAACTAAATAATATTTTATAATTTCCACCTCCGGTACTTAACATAATTGGTGTGGCAAAACCTCCAATTAACGATAATGCTGCTAATTCAATTTTATTATAAAGGATTGATGTAAATACTGCAAATAAAGTAATTACAACCATAAAAAGAAATGCTACGGTTTGAGAAAAAATATGGTATTCGTGAAATGCAATACCTATTGTAAAATAAAAAACAGAAATACCTCCAGCAATTAAAATAGAACTAAATGTTTTGTATTTTTTTTGAAGCTTATGTGCTAACAAAATTAAAATACCACCGCATAATAAACCTATTCCAACTCTTGCTATTTCATTTATCCAATTTTCGTCGATTGCAAGTTTTACAAAAAATGCTATACCTAAAACCAATACGCCAATACCAATTTTACTTGCTAAATTTTCGCCAACAAATTTTTCTAAATCAGGGTTGTTTTTCTTGAATTTTGAAAACCAACTTTCTTTTTTTACAGGTGGAACAATTGGTTGTTGTACTTGTTCAACTTTTGGTTTTGTTTCAACAAAATTTGTATTTTTTAGTTCATCGTTAATTTTTTCTTGTGTAAATATTGGTTGTTCTTTTACAACTGGCTTAATTTCATTAATTGGTTGTTCATTAATTATAGTTTTTTGAAGAGGTAAATCTGCTTCTTTTGTATTTTTTTCTTCAAGTTTTTGTTGTAATAGCTTTATTCTTATATTAAATTCATCTAACCTTGTTTGTAATAAACTTAGTTTAGTTTTATTTTTAAATTGATAAATTACAATTAATGTAATAACAACTAAGAGTAAAAAAATTTCCATTATAGTAAAGATAATATAATAATAGAAACTTTAAAAAATGTTTAAACTATTTTGTTGTTTAATTTCTGCTAACCTAAAAGCGCTCTGAAAATTAAAAACAAACCACCTGAAAGTATAATTGTTACAGGTAAAGTTAATAACCAAGTTAAAGCTATTGCTTTTACAGTACCTTTTTGTAAATTTTTTAACCCTTTTTTTGCAACCATAGATCCCGCAATTCCAGATGATAACATGTGAGTAGTTGACACCGGAACACCATATGCAGAAGCCATTCCTATACCCATTGAAGCAACTAATTCTGCACTTGCACCTTGCGCATAACTCATGTGTTGTTTTCCAATTTTTTCACCTACAGTTTTCACTATTCGTTTCCAACCTACCATTGTTCCTAAGCCTAAACATAAAGAAATGATAATAATTACCCAAGATGGTGCATATTCAATTAATTTTTTTGAATTTTTTATTTCACGATTTAGATCCTTTATTTCATTGGTGCTTAATGTTAAATTTCCGCCTTTAATTATTTTATCTGTATTTTTTGTGATTTTTATAATATCTTGTCTTAATGAAAATCGATCTGAAAGAATTATTTCGTCGGATTTAAATTTATTTTGTATTGTATTTTCAAAATGATTTGCATGTTTTAAAATTTCATTAAATAATAATTTTTCTTTTTTGGCAAGAACTGTAGTATCAGCTTTATGCATTAAAAGTTCTATTTTATTTACATACCCATTTACACTTTGTAAATTTATGGTAGAATCAACAGCATACTGTGCAGGAAGTACTGCAATTAATATTAACATAATTAACCCCACTCCTTTTTGCCCATCATTTTGACCGTGAAAAAAACTCACTAAACCACAAGTTGCCCATAAAATCATTCTAATCCACATTGGTGGTGTTTTTCCGGGAATGGGTTCTTTATAAATAATATCATTTTTAATAAATCGTTTAAAAATAAACATCATTATAATTGCAATCGAAAAGCCTATTAGTGGCGAAAGTAATAACGCCAAACCTGTATCTTTTGCTTTATCCCAATTAACGGCTGATAGACCATAATCACCTGGTAAAAAATTAAATGCAATACCAATCCCTAAAATAGACCCTATAATTGTGTGTGAACTTGATGAGGGGATGCCAAAATACCAAGTTCCAAAATTCCAAACAATAGCACTAAGTAACAAAGCTAAAATCATAGCAATTCCATGGTATGGATTACTATCTATTAAAGCATCCATAGGTAATAGGTTAACAATTCCCATAGCTACAGCTATTCCTCCTAACATAACTCCAGTAAAGTTTAATATTCCACTATAAACAACTGCTACAGTTGGTTTTAAAGAATTTGTATAAATTACTGTTGCAACTGCATTTGCAGTATCATGAAACCCATTTATAAATTCGAAAAAACAAGCTAATAGTAAACAAACGGCTAAAAGTATTGCAAGAGTTGTATCAATTCCAAACATAAAATTATTTTAATTCAAATTTCATTCTTTTTAAGTTTTCTAATGTTAAGCCAATGTTAAATCCCTATTTCAACTTGAAAAACTCCAAAAAAGTTATTAACTAAATTAGATGATGTTGTTAAATTTCTTTCGTTATTATAAAAAATATTAAATTGTGTTTTTAGTTTATGTTTAACAAAGTATTTAGTAGTTCCTAATCCAAATTGATTAATTTGGTTTTGATATAAAATTATATCCTTATGTGGTGTTACCAATGAATGCCTTGCTGCAATTTCCCAATTAGATTTAAAACAATAACTTATTTGAGTATTAATTCCATCTCCAACTACAACATATCGAATTGAAGTACCGTTTTTAGTAACTGGGTCGCCTTCGGTATCTCTTCTAATATACTCACCGGATATAGCTAACCCTCTGTATTTTAAAATAAAATCTGCAATATAGGTATGAAACGATTTTGGTGAATATAAATCTTTTCCTAATTGTCCTCCTGTTTTTACTGCTAAATCATTAAAATGATAAGCACCAGCAATTGCAATTTTTAATTTATTTTCTCTAAGTACATCTCCTTCAAAATAATTTCCGTTTTCTTTAAAATCGCCAAGAGGCAAAAATTCTATTCTGTTTGTATAAGCTAATCCAGCATTGCTTATATTAGAATTTCTCCCCTCACCAGAACTAATTGCCGTTCTAATAATTGTTTTAAATTTTTTAATAGTAAAGCTATAATTTGAGAAAAATCCAAAATCTCTATCGGTTGTAAAAATTAAATTCACCGGCGATCTATCATAAAATTGTAAAGAGCCCGATGAGGTAATTCTTTGCCTATTTCCGGGTAATTTAGTTTGACCAAAGCCCACTTGCCAATTTTTATTAAGTTTATAATTTATTAATGCATCTCTAACAATATTAGGACTTACGTTTTGTGTTGTAACATCTGTTACACTCCAATCCATGTCACCTCTTGATACTGAAAGTTGTAAATAATACGATAATTTAGGATTATAAACATGTCCTGAAAAAATTAATCTGCACCTTCTAACACGGGCTTCCCACGATTCAGGATTTAAATTAGTTTGGCTAACTGTATTCATTAAAAATCGATTTTGAATTCTAAACCTAATGTTTATAGAATACGAACTATCGGGCGTTGCAAAACCTAACCCATTTTGGTAATTAAAAAATGGTATTTTTTTTGAATTTACAGTTGTATTATTAAAATTGTTATTACTTCTTAAAGTATCTAAGTTTTGTGAACAATTGCAGTTTGGTTTATTTAATAAAGTTAAGTTAGTTTTTATTTTATTTTTAAAAATTTAATTTGTTTTTAATTTAATGCTCAAAATAAAGCAGTTAACATTAATGCAATGTTTGTTTTATGTTACTAAATTGTTAATTATAAAAACAGTTATTATAAATAACCAAGGTTATTAACTAATGTAAATCGTTTAAAATATTTGTTGTTTCGTGAATATATATATCTTTAGATATACTGTTAGCCCAGCGGTTTTCTCTACCTAATTTAGCTGTATCGGCTGAGCTTTTTAATTTATCTTCTTCTAATAATGTTCCGTTAAAATTTTTTATTTCTTTTCTTAAATCTTCGTACTTTTTGTTTTGATCTTTAAAATATTTCATCTCAAGTCTATATTTATCTAAATTAATACTGTATTTAGTATCATCTTTTTTGCTTTTTATTTCTTTAGATTGTTCATTTATTAATTTAAACTGATCGCTTTTTTTAACACGAGCAGTACTGTTTTTAAGTAAGTTGTTATAATTTATACTATTAAACTCTGTATAGTTAGCTTTTTTAATTTCATCCCAAGGCATTGGGTTGTCCATTTCTTTTTCACCTAATTCAATTAACTCATAAGGGTCTGGTAAAAGTACATCAGGCGTAACACCTTTTAATTGAGTTGCGCCTCCGTTAATTCTATAAAATTTTTGCTGAGTAATTTTAACAGATCCTACATAAGGCGTTAATGAATCTAACTGTGGGATTAAAAATTGATCTAATCCAACAAAACTTTGCACCGTTCCTTTACCAAAACTTGGTGTACCAACAATTATACCGCGTTTATAATCTTGCATGGCTGCCGCTAAAATTTCGCTAGCACTTGCACTATTATGATTAATCATTATTGCCAAAGGGCCATCCCAAACAACATCAGGGTTACGGTCTTCCATTATATTTACATAATTATTTTTACTTCTAACTTGTACAACAGGACCTTTATTAAAAAACAAACCAGCCATTTCAACTACTTCTTGTAAAGAACCACCACCATTATCTCTTAAATCAACTATTAAACTTTTTATCCCTTGTTTTTTTAATTTTTCTATTTCAATACGCATGTCTTTAGAACAATGGTGGGCAGTACCAGATCTTGTAAAATCAGTATAAAAAGAAGGTAAATAAATATAACCTATTTTATTTTTATTTTCTAATAAAACACTTTTTGCGTAGGTTTCTTCTATTTCAATTACATCTCTAATAATTTTTATTTCTTTGGTTGTATTATCAGGTTTTTTAACGGTTAATGTAACAGTAGTCCCTTTTTTTCCTTTAATTAATTCAATGGCATCATCCATTTCCATATTTGAAATATCAACAGCTTCACTACTACCTTGTGCCACTTTAATAATTGCATCTCCAGCTTTTAACTCACCTTGCTTATAGCTTGGGCTACCTACTATAATTTCGCTTACAGTTAATACATTATCTTTACTTTGTAACCTGGCGCCAATACCTTCAAACTGGCCACTCATACTTTGGTCAAATTTTTTTCTATCTACAGGTGCAAAATATTCGGTATGTGGGTCAAAAATATTAGCAATTGAATTAGCAAAAGCACTAAATCGTTCACGAGGTTTTATTTTATATAAACGTTTAAACCACTCTTGGTTAGATTTTAAAGTTTTTCTTCTCGCATCTACCTCAATACTATCAAAAGATTTAAATTTAAATGCTGTATCTTTTTTTTCTTTTGCTTTTTCTTGCTTAGTTAACTCATCATCTATGCGGTTTAAAACTTGATAGGTAATCATTTTTCGCCATTCATTTTTTAATTCTTCAATTGTTTTTGAGTACTTTGTTTTTTCACCATCTGTTTCATATTCATCGTTAGTTTTATAGTTTAACGGTTGAGCTAAAATTTCTTTACTCCAGTTTTCTTTTTCTTTAATTCTTTGGTTTATAATTTCAACAGAACGTTTGTAAAAACTATGATTTTGTGTAATTATTTGATCGTCTATTTCTTTTCTATATTTTAATAATTCATCATAATCACTTTGTAAAAGAAATTTTTTACTATAATCCATTCGTTTTAAATATAAATCAAAAACCTTTTCACTAAATGCGTCATCTAACTTTTGAGGGGAATAATGATTTTGATTTAAACTCCCTAGCATAAGTTCAAAAATTACATCGTTTCTATCAAATACATATTTATAAATACTAAATGAAGAAAGTAAAATAACACAAATTAACCCTATAATTTTATTGGATAGTTTTGGAACCTTTTTAAAAACTTTACGCATAACAACAAATTTAAAATAATATTAACTATTTAAGAAGTTACAACACAATTTTTTTGCCATAAAACTTTAAAACTTGTTTAAATTTTGTTAAAGCATTAATACATATATTACTGTATATTGCCTTCAATTAATTTTTATGATAGATTTTACAAGAGCACAATTAAATCATTTTTATGTAAGTTATGTAGGTAACAAAGGATTGGGTGAAGAGTTAACCTTAAGTGAAACAGAATTTAAACTTGAAGATGATTTTTTAAAAGAAACATTAATTAGATATTTTACACAAACTTTTAAAACCGATATTTATTACCAATTTAAAGGAAAAGTTGATATTAGTTTAGCCTCAGTAGCAAATGCTTGTGAAGATATGTTTAACTCACAAAAAACATTTGTAGATAAATCAAAAGAAATTGCTAGCCATTTATATAACCAATCCGTTCATCCAAAAATTAAAGGAGGTGAGTTTTTTGTTTGCTATTTTAATGATGTTAATATTGATGGTGAGTTGTGCGATGCTATTGGTTTATTTAAATGTGAAAATAAAGAAACATTTTTAAAAGTTTACCAACATATAGATAATTTTGAACTAGATTGTGAAAACGGCATCAACATTAATAAATTAGATAAAGGATGTTTAATTTTTAACACTGATAAAAAAAACGGATTTAAACTTAGTATTATTGACAATAACAATAAAATTGCCGAATGTGCCGCATATTGGCAAGAAGATTTTTTAAATACTAAACTTAAAACAAATGCTTATTACCATACTAAAAACTTTATGGATATGAGCCGAGGATTTTGTGAAGAAGTATTAACAGAAGCCAATAATGTTGACAAACAAAATCAAATGATGATGCTAAATAGAAGTGCATCATATTTTAAAGATAAAGACCATGTAATTGTAAGTAATTTTGAAAAAGATGTATTAGTTGAGCCTGATATAATTACAGCATTTAAAGATTATAGAAACACATATAACGATAAATTAAATTTAACCGCAATTGAAGAATTTGACGTAAGTAATACTGCTGTTAAAAAAAACGCAAAATATATGCGAAGTGTTGTAAAACTTGATAAAAACTTTCATTTATACATACACAGTAAACACGATTATGTTGAACGGGGTTTTGATGAAGATAAAGGTTTAAAATATTATAAGTTATATTATATAAATGAAACTTAACCTTCAAAAGTAACAGTAAACACAACCATTCTGCTCCTTACTTTATCAATACTATTACTAAAAATACTATTTTCTGGTTTTAGCAAATTACGAGTTCCTATTTGTAACTTTACTTCAAAACCTAATTTAAAATATTGTAAGTAAAAATCAACACCTGCACCACTACTATAATAATAATCATCGCGTTTTAATTTTACATTATCATCTAATTGATTTGGGCCGCTTGAAACATTAGCAGCTTTTTTTCTTGCGGCTAAATCTAACTGATACCCTCCACCTCCAATAATATATGCACTAAAATTTCCTAAGCGTTTTGACTGTATTTTTGTTTCGATAGGAAAAAATAAAAAAGCCGACTCAACTCTTTTTTGAAAAATTTTAGAACTATCATTTGTTCTGTTAGATAAAGTATATTCTATTGTTCTAGAACCAAAGCTAATACTTGGGGTAAATCTTAACCGTATATATTCATGTAATCTAGCGTCGCTAACTATTCCAATGGCAAAACCTGGTGCTGGTTTACTAAAAATACTTCTAATTTGATAGCGCGTAACTGTACCTTTTTCTTTAATTACAGTATCTGGCAGCATAGAATTTGGTTTTGGATTAATTACAAAATCTGCTTTATTACCAGCTATTGTAAACCCAAAATGTAAACGTGATTTATAAAATTTGGGTAAATTAATCCCGTACCCGTCATGATGCTGTGCCTTAACGTTTAAACTAAAAAAAATAGTTAATAATACAATGTACCAACACTTTTGCACGTTTTATAAACGATTAATTAAAAAAAATATTGTATAAAGATACTATTTTAAGCTTAAATAGTTATTTAATCTTTTTATTACTCACTTAAAAAAAGCTAAATTTGTAAGATGATGCAAATACAAGTAATGAAATCTAAATTACATTGTGTTAGTGTAACACAAGCTGAGTTAGATTATATTGGAAGCATAACCATTGATGAAAATTTAATGGATGCTGCAAACTTTATTGAAAATGAACAAGTACACATACTTAATAAAAATAATGGTGCACGTTTTATAACATACGTAATTAAAGGCGAAAGAGGTAGTGGTGTAATTTGTTTAAACGGCCCTGCTGCTAAATTAGTAAACATTGGTGATGTTGTAATTGTAATTTCATATGCAACCATGGAGTTTGAAAAAGCTAAAACTTTTGTACCATGGGTTGTATTTCCTGATACATTAACTAATAAACTTAAATAATACGTGGCTAAAACTAATACAAAGTCAATTGTTCAATTTATAATTTTACTTTGTATTGCTGTTTTATTAATTTGGTTATCGTTACGCGCTGTAGCAGATAAAAAAGATGAAATTATTAATGCTTTTAAAAACGCAAATTATTTATGGGTATTTATATCAATGCTTTTTGCCTTTTTTAGTCATTTTTTTAGAGCTTACCGTTGGAATTATTTATTAAATCCTCTTGGCCATAAAACTAAATTAATTAATGCCAATTGCTTTGTTTTTATTGGCTATTTAGCCAATTATGGAATACCACGTATGGGTGAGGTTTCGAGATGTACACTTGCCAGTAAATATGACAAAGTTCCTTTTGAAATTGCTTTTGGAACTGTAATAACAGAAAGAATTATTGATTTTATGTTGTTTATAGTAATATTTTTTATTGCATTATTTACTCAATTTTCAATGTTAAACGGCTTAGCCAACGAATATATTTTTAGTAAATTATCTGTTCTTTTTTCAAACTTATCTCAAAGTCCTTTAAAATTAATGAGTATTATATTTATACTTATTGTAATTGTTGTTGGCTATTTACTAATAAGAAAAAAACTAAGTCATTTATTAAAAGGAAAATTAGGTAATTTATTAAGTGGTTTTGCTAAAGGAATAGGTTCGATAATTAACATGAAAAAACCATTTAGCTTTGTTGTTTTAAGCATTTTGATTTGGCTTTGCTATTTATTATCGCTTTATTTTTGTATGTTAGCATTAGATGGTACTAAAGATTTAGGCATAGATGTGGCATTAGTTTTATTATTGTTTGGTACTTTGGGAGTAATTTTTTCACCTGGAGGATTAGGCGCATATCCAGCAATAGTTGGGGGTATTTTAATTTCTACTTATCAAATTGATAAGGTATGGGCATTTGCAATGCCTTGGTTAGCATGGACAAGCCAATTTGCTTTGGTTTTAATATTTGGTTTATTAGCATTTATTGTTTTACCTTTAGTTAATAATCGTAATCAAAATGAATTACTTTAATACTATTAATTCAAAAATTGTTTCAAAGGAAACGGCCTTAGAAAAACTAACTGAACTAAAAAAAGCAAATAAAAATATTGTTTTTACTAACGGATGTTTTGATATTTTACATGTTGGACATGTTTCTTATTTAAGCCAAGCAAGAGATTTAGGAGATTTTTTAATTTTAGGTTTAAATACTGATTCAAGTGTAAAATTATTAAATAAAGCACCTAATCGTCCAATTAATTCTGAAATAAACCGAGCTAAAGTTTTAGCTGCTTTAGCCAGTGTAGATTTAATAGTTTTATTTAATGAAGAAACACCTTTAAAACTAATTGAATATTTATTACCTACTATTTTAGTTAAAGGCAACGATTATGCCATTGAGAATATAGTTGGCTATGATGCTGTAATAAAAAATGGGGGAAAAGTATTAACATTACCTTTTATTGAAGGATTTTCGACAACAAACATTATTTCTAAAATAAATTCAAAATAAAATATTGTATTAAATAAATACATTTATTTTTTTAATGTTTCATCATCAATAGTTGGGTTTCTTAATTTAACAGGATTATGTTTTTTTCTAATTTGTAAATTCATTAATTCAATTATAAAACTAAAAGCCATTGCAAAATAAATTGTGCCTTTAGGGATATGAATACTATCAACATGAATACCTTCAACAATTAACAAAACAGCAATTAAGACTAAAAAAGACAATGCTAAAATTTTAAAAGTTGGATGTTTTTCTATAAAAGAAGAAATTTTTGGAGCAAAATAAAACATTACTATCATACTTATGATAACTGCAACCGCCATAACTAAAACTTGACGTGCCATGCCAATTGCAGTAATTATTCCATCAATACTAAATACTATATCAATTAATAAAATTTGTATCATAATTGCTTTAAACCCCTTTTTTAAATTTGCTTTTGCGTTTTCACCTTTTTCATTTGCACCTTCAAGTTTATTATGTATTTCGAGTGTGCTATTAACTAATAAAAACAAACCTCCTGCAAGCATAATAACATCTTTTAATTCAACAGGATGACTAAAAATATTAAATAAAACTTTTTCTCCATTAATTAATAAAGTCATTACAAAAAGTAATGTAATTCTCATAATAACACCAGTAACCATCCAAATAAAACTAGCTTTTTTAGCTTGCTGTTTTGGTAACCTTGCCAAAACTATAGATACAAATATTACATTATCAATACCAAGTAAAATTTCCATAACTGTTAAACTAAGTAAACTAAACACAGTTTCAGTTGTAAATAAATCTGCCATTATTTTAATTTTTATTGTAAGATGTTTTTATTTTAAAATCTGCTCCACCCCCTCTTACCCTTTGCCAACGAGCAAATGGTGCTGCTTTAACAAAAGAAGGGGTAGAAGGCGATCCAGCATAACAAAATTTTGAAATATCCATTTCATTTTCTAAACATTCTAAACTAATAAAAAAATTTTTTTCGGTGTAAATATTAAATTTTTTAATATCAAATTTAAATTCGCCTAAAAATAATGGTGGCATTTTAAATACAATAGGTTTTCTGTTTATCGTTTTATATCTAGGATAATTTTTATCACTTGCTTCGTAAAACATTAATCTAAATTTTAAAGAATCGGTATATTTATTTTGGATAATATACATACTAAACTCTTCAAGTAATATATTTGTTTTTATACTATTATTTGCATTAATGGCTGTTTCAGAGCCTTTCCAGTTTTCTTCATTTTTAACAAAACCACTGCAATTATTTGTTGTGTATTTTTTTGTCCCTAAATTTTGATAAGCAATTTTTTTACTTTTCACTTCAATTTCTTCAAGTTGATGCACATTCTCTTCTAATTCAATTTTAAAAAGTTTAAGTGTAAAAAAATCTTTAATTAAAAAAACACGTTCGTTATAACCCAAACAAAATATCTTAATAGAATCTTCTAAATAATTTTGTTTTATTTTTATTTCGAATTTTCCTTCTTCGTTGGTAACAGTTCCAATTGGTTTTCCTATAACACCAATGCTACAGTATTGAATTGGTTTATTAAACACATCTGTAATTTCTCCTGTTAACGTAATTTGCCCATAACTATTAAAACAGATTAAAAATAAAAGAAACAAAAATCTCATCTAACAAAAATAATAAAGAAATAGTTTTGTTATAAAACTAAAGTAAATTAAACCAACATATTTTAGTATTTTTGCGGCGAATTTTTATTATTATGATTACAGTTTCTAACGTAAGTTTACAATATGGTAAGCGTATTTTATTTGATGAGGTTAATGTAAAATTTACACCTGGTAATTGTTATGGTTTAATTGGTGCTAATGGCGCAGGAAAATCAACATTTATGAAAATACTAAGTGGTGAAATTGATCCAACAAAAGGACAAGTAAATATTTTGCCAGGTATGCGTTTAAGTGTTTTAAAACAAAACCATTTTGAATATAATGAATTTACTGTGTTAGATACTGTTATTATGGGTAATAAACGTCTTTATCAAATAATGAAAGAAAAAGACGCTATTTATGCGAAAGAAAATTTTAGTGATGAAGATGGCGTAAAAGCAAGCGAATTAGAAGCTGAGTTTGCTGAAATGAATGGATGGGATGCTGAAAGCAGTGCTGCTACAATGCTTACTAACATGGGAATTTTACCTGATAAGCATTATTTTTTTGTTAAAGATTTAAGTGGAAAAGATAAGGTTAAAGTTTTATTAGCTCAGGCTTTATTCGGAAATCCGGATATTTTATTACTTGATGAACCCACCAACGATTTAGATGTAGAAACAATAAGTTGGTTAGAAAATTTTTTAGCAGATTTTGAAAACACAGTTGTAGTAATTAGTCACGATAGACACTTTTTAGATGCTGTTTGTACCCATATTTGCGATATTGATTTTAATAAATTAAGTACCTATACAGGAAATTATAGTTTTTGGTATCAAATGAGTCAATTAGCACTTAAACAACGTGCAGATCAAAATAAAAAAATAGAAGATAAACGTGCGGAATTACAAGATTTTGTTAGGAGATTTAGTGCTAATGCAAGTAAAAGCAGACAAGCAACAAGTAGAAAAAAATTATTAGACAAATTAGTAGTAGATGAAATACCTGCAAGTACAAGACGATATCCTGGTATAATTTTTAAACAAGAACGTGAGGCAGGCGATCAAATTTTATTAGTAGAAAACTTAAAAAAATCAAACAATAATGGTTTACTTTTTAAAGATGTTAATTTTAATGTAAACAAAGGAGATAAAATTGCATTTATAAGTAAAAATCAATTAAGTATTAGTGCATTGTTTAATATACTTGCAAACGAAGAGAACGCAGATGCAGGTAAATTTACATTTGGAACAACAATTTTTAAAGCACATTTACCTAATGAAAATGCTCACTTTTTTAAAAGCGATTTAAATTTAATTGATTGGTTAAGGCAATTTAGCAAAGAAAAAGATGAAACTTATATAAGAGGTTTTTTAGGTAAAATGTTATTTAGTGGCGAAGAAGTTTTAAAAAAATGTAATGTTTTAAGTGGTGGAGAAAAAGTAAGATGTATGACAAGTAGAATGATGTTATTGAACCCTAATTTTTTATTACTAGATGAACCAACAAACCATTTAGATTTAGAAAGCATTATATCTTATAATGATGCCTTAAAAGATTATGCAGGTACCATTTTATTTACAAGCCATGACCATGAATTAGTTGAAACAGTTGCAAATAGAATTATTGAAATTGGTCCGAATGGAATTTTAGATAAAACTTGTACTTACGATGAGTTTTTAGCTAACGAATCTATTAAACCATTAAGAGAAAAATTATACGCTTAATTTAGAAAATTATTGAGTTTTATTTGCTGTTTTTAAGTTAGCAATTTTACTAACACGAAAAACTACATAAATATTTATAAGAACAATAATAGACATTATAATTCCTAAAACATTATAATTTTCAACAGGACTAAATTTATCTTTTTGAAATACAATCATTCCTCCTACCGCAGCTGCAAAACCTCCAGCCATTTGTTGAAGCGATGAATTAATGCTCATAAAAGCTCCTCTATCCTCAATATTAGGAAGTATGGTGTTTAAGGCCATTGCAGGAACCATTCTACTCATTATTCCAATCATCATACAAACATTTACAACCATTAAAACCCATAAAGGTATAGGAACTAAGTTTGTATAAACTAATGCTACAATAATTAGCCATAAAGATGCAATTGTAAATAGCTTAAATTTATCTATTTTATCACTTATTTTACCAATTGTTGGCATAATAATTAGTGAGGCAATACCGGCCACCATAAATAAAGGCACCAACTCCTCTTGCGTAATTTTTAAATTATTAATAGAGTATGCACTACCCCATGGCATCATCATAAATCCACCTAAAGATAATAATGCTGTTGCTATAAACCCTGTTTGATACTGTTTATTTGTAAATGTATCCCATAAATGTTTTAAAGGGTTTTTATCTCTTTTTATTTCTAAATGTTTGGTTATTGGTTTCATCTTTAATACAATAACTAACCAAATAATAAACGCTAAACCAACAATCATTAAAAACGGCGCTTGCCACCCTAAATTATTAGCCAAAAACAAACTTATTGGAATTCCTAAAACTTGACTTGCACCAAAACCCATTTGTAAAAAACCCATAACACGGCCACGTTGTTGTGGCAAAAATATGTCGGCAACAATAGCTAATGAAATAGAGCCAATAACTCCGCCAAATAAACCAGTAAAAATACGTGCAGCAATTAATAATGGGTAAGTATTTGCTAAGCCACAAAACAAAGTCCCTATAATAAACCCTATGTAAAAAAATAATAATAATTTTTTTCGATCAAAGTTATCAGCAAAACCAGCAGTTAATATACCCGAAACACCTGCGCTAAAAGCATATGCCGAAACAACTAAACCAAATTCTTTTGTTTTTAATTCCATAGATTTCATAAGCATATCGCCAAGTGGCGACATTACCATAAAATCTAGTACAACCGTAAACTGCGTTAATGCTAATAAACAAATTATTAAAATTTGGTAATTCGAAAATTTGTTTTGAATTTTTATATCTGAATTATTCATTTTTTACCCTTGTAATTCTTCACAGAAAAAACCTATATTTTTTAAAACACTAATTATTTCTGAAATATTATTTTTTAAAGATTCTACTCTTAGTACTTTATCACTATCTTCTCTATCCACATTCCAATTAATAATTGATTCAATGTTTTTAAAAACATCATTTACATGATTTAATTCAAAGTCTTGTTCAATATTTGTTTTAAAAATTAAAATATGATGCATAATTTATGGTTTTAATGCCCTTAATACATAATCTAAAGTATCGTACATTGTTTTTTTTGAAAATTTAAATGGTTTATTCCCGATACTTTTTCCTTTATTTGCAAAATTTAGTAATGTATATAATGGGCCAAAAGCAACACACCAATAAGATTCGATTGATACAAACTTAAGTTGTTTATTTTTAATAGCATTACTAACAAATTCTTTCATTACGGGGCTAAACAATGGAATAATTTTTAATGAAATAGTTTCGCCGTAAGTGGTATATTGGATGATTTCATAAAATTTACTACTAAGTTTATTTTTAAGGGTAAATTTTGCTCTATTTTCCCATTGGATTTTTAATCCTTCGTTAAAAGGCATATTGGATGAAAATCCTTTTAAACTTGCATAAATCATTTTTTCGCCTTCCTCTGTTCCAATTTTTAAAATTAAATCTTCTTTGTTTTTATAATAAATATATAAAGTAGCAACAGAAATATTACATTCTTTTGCTAATTTTTGCATACTAAAGCCATCAATGCCACTTTTAATAATCATTTCCATGGCTTTTAGCTTTACTAAATTTTCTTTATTATTATCTCGTATTCTCAATTATTTTACAAATATAAGTAAATGAACGTTCATTTTTATAAAAAAATAAAAAATATTTTCTCATTTTCAAAAAACAGTTATTAAAATTTAAAGATTATACCGCTTATAAAGATTAAATAGTCAACCCTCAAAAAGTCATATTTCTTTTTCCACTTTTTCTTAACAAAAAGT
>CAZAPH010000010.1:15229-45099 GCA_964487105.1 uncultured Akkermansia sp. | reverse complement strand
TGTTCTGTTAACTCAATATATAAAACATCCTTTGCAGGATTCGGAAATACTCTTAACCACGCTTCGACTTCGCTCAGCGTGACATTCTCTACACCCACCGCACTGGCATACACAACAACGGTATCATATTTTATTACCCCGCAAATATCTTGTTTTACCATGTAGGTTTGTGTAATGGCTGCAATGGTGTGTGTAAAGCCTGCGGCGTTGGCAATTGGCGTTAATGTATTTGTTAAATTATACCAGGTACAAGCTTCATCTATGCCTACATCCTGCGGCCTTCCTATATAAACCGTATTGCCCGGTATGCCAAATATATCTGCGCCTGCAAAGGCTGGTAAATCTATGGGGATGCAGGAGACGTCGTCGATATTTACAGTGCAAAAAACGTTTGGAGAAAAAGTTGTACTTATCATTGTTTTTGTTGTTGCAGCATCACTTTTAAAATTACCTATTACACAATGTTTCTCAGTACCATTGGCTACAAATGTACCGGTTATTAAAGTCCAATTTAAAGTATCTGTTACAATTGTTGTACCCTCAACCTGCGGTGTTATATAGGTTAAAGGGATATTACATTTGGTTATGGTATCTAAACTATTATCACCAAAGTAGGCACCAATATTAGCTATACCGTAGGTACTATTGTTACCAATATTAGCCCAAAATTTTACGCAGTAAGTTTTACCCGCTATAAGGGTTGATTTTAAACGGTTGCGAAAATAACCCCTGTTTATATTAACATTACAAGTAGCACAAAAAAACTCTGTTAATCCATAAGCGTTCCCACCTTTTGCATATTGAAAACCAAAGCCATTATCTGGCACATTAGAATAACATGGAGAAGCATATACAACTCCTCCATTTATCGAGTCTAAAGTGCGCCAATTCTTGGAGTAGGCAATATATGAAACAAAATTACAATTGTAGTGCTCCTCAAAACTGCCATTAGTAATATAATTGGCAATTTGCCCTTTAATACATGTAGTTTGTACTAAACAAACTACAAAAAGCATTAGCTTTTTGTAGTTTGTACTTATAAACTTATTGTTTAGCAACCACCAATTTTTTAACCGTTTTTTCTCCATGGCTGTTAATTATATTTACAAAATAAACACCTTCTAGTAAGTTAAAATTAACCACTGCACTGTAAGCCTCTGTATTAATAGTTATTGCTTTTAATACTTTGCCACTTACATCGGTAATGGTAATTTGTAATTGCTCTTTTTCATTAGTGCCAATTATTGAAACAAAAGTATTTGCCGGGTTAGGCACTAAATAATATTCGTTTTTAGTTTTATACTTTAGTTTTGTTTCTTTTTCGTTTGTTATTAATTGATGTAATAACTCACTCTCTTCTGGCGTATAGCTTGCTGCACTATCTTGCGTTCTTCCAAAACTATAGCCTTTATCTCTACAATTATTATCGTTATAAACAACCACCGTTTGGTTAACTAGGTTATACAAGGCTCGGGCATTGTAAACCACTTGCCCATCAGTAAACGGACATTGATACACTAATAATAGGAGTTGTATATTTTCAAGTAAAGTTAAATCTTGGTTTTGCAAATAAGCTCTTTGTAAAGTGTAAAAGGTTTTGTAATTATTTTCTATATTAGTAGTTGGGCTAAATGCAGCAATAATACTTTGCGCCAAGCTTAATTGCCCTGTACTTAATTTACCCTCAACATCTTTAAATTTACCCATTGCACTAGGCATACTATTAGTAGCACTAAATGCACTTAATGTACTGTTTGCGGTTACCAGCACTGGTTCTGCAATTAAATCGCTATAAGCTGCATTTCTAAGTATTTCTCTTGTTGCGGGTTCAATAGTGGTAACGCTTACATTTTCTACTGCAATATCTGTTAACAAAGCCTCACGTTGCGATGCATTACTGCCGCCGCCACCGCCACCGCCACTACCGCCTGTTAAGCAATTAAAGGCAGGTGCAGAATTATTTGCAGGGTTTAATGCACTAGGAGCTTGATAACTACCTAAAGCTATAAATCCATTATTAAAAGGGGGTGTATTTGGAGTACCACTTCTTACAAATAGTTTTGAGTGAGCAGATACCGGGTTTGTAGAGGTCATGGTTGCATCTGTCCAAGTTCCGTTTCTGCCAGCCCAGCTGCCTAGCCATTTATTATCGCTGGGTGCAGCAAAAGTGCCCTGTTGTCCAATAATGCCATTGTTGCCAATGTACAAGCCGCGCCTTATGGTTTGCATATCGTTATTGCGCCATATACTGGCACCGTTGTAACTTTCAAAATCAAAACCTATAAACATATTGGTTAAGGTATTGCACCTAATGCTGTTTAAGGCTATGGCGGTGTTGGTTGGCCCGCTGTTCATACTTGCATAAACACCGGCAACCAATGTGTTGGTTATATTAAAACCTGAAATACTATTGGTATTAATAGCATTAGCATAATTAGCCGCGCTATATACTCCGTACTGCGGTTGCGTGTTTGGATCAACAACCATATTAATGCTGTTTTGCGCAACTGTAGCTACATAACCGCCAAAATTAAACCCAATAACTTGTACCCCACGCCAAACATTGCCCAATGTGTTTTTTTGGATTCTAAAGTCGGCTAAACTTTCAGTGTAAGTGGCCAAGCCGCTGTAAAAACCATTGGCAGCATAAATGGCATGGTAAACCCTAGGCACGCCTGCAGCAGCTGTTGCGGCTAACTTAGGCACAATGGTGTTACTGTTTACGCTGGCTTGTCCAAGGTACAATCCATAAGCAGGTACACCAGGCAAGGCCATAAAATAAGGACTCAAATTAGCAGCTATACCATTGTATATATTTTGCATTAAGATAAAACTAACCTTGTATGCTTTAACTTTATTAGTGTTTATTTGTACCCCAACTAAACCCGTAATATTTAACGGACTTGGAGGACTTGTGTATTGATTACTTCTAAAATCTGCATACTGCACATCTACATTATACATATAGTCAGCACCAACACCAATGTAGCAGTCGTAAAATTTATTAATACGGCCGTTATTAGAAGCTAAACTTGGGTGTGTGCAATTAAGCACATTGTTGCTGTAAGTTGTGTAATTTGATTTGGCATAAATACCATAGCCCCCTCTTATTCTACAACGAGGTGTACAAAGAATAACTCTTCGGCTGTTTTGAAAAGTATTGTTTTGACTTTCGATATTACTGCCTTCGCCGTAAATACCAAACATTAAATTATCAAAAAGGTTAAAAAAGCCGTTGTTAAGAAAGGTTTTATTGCCAATTAAAACACTAGTAACCGTAGGGCTAACCACAGGGTTAGCAATTGTACCACTATTTTCAACGTAAACCCCTGCATAACTTGGAATATTAGAAAATGGAGGCTTTAAATTAACAGGTGTATAACCCCCAACTAAATATGGGCTGCTTAAAGCATTAGTTGAACCGCTTACTACTTTTAATGTACCGGCAAATGGCCAAATGCCGGTGCCGGGCGTTATAGCTAAATCACGGCAAGTAAACACTGTGTTTTCAATAATAAAAGGTGCAGGGTTTACAGGCTGCGTATAATTTTCAATACTCACACCAACGCGGTTTCGATTAAGTATAGTTCCAATAATGGTTATATCAGGTGTTAACGTATTGGTTGTAGTACTTCCATTACTGCGCACAGCAACAATGGCATCTTCTATTACATCTCCGCCAGTATTTATAAACACCTTTCCTGTGTTAATAATTTCTATTCCTTGCCACATATCACCGCAAGCATAAAGATGAGCTCCCGCTTGAGCCCCAGGCAAGGTAACTGTTTGCAGCGTGGCGTTAGGTGCAACGGTAATTTTTACATTTGGTGCTATGGCATATTCACCACTTAATTCTACTAAACCATCCAGAGTTATATTTTGATTAACGGCAAAAAAACCAGTAAGTGATGTTGTTGAGCCAGGGGCACCAATAATACTACTACTTAAATAATTAGTACTTACACAACAACTGTTGCTTACACTCACACTTACCGTATTAACCGCCGTACAACCGGCTACACTTGTAGCAATGCAAGTGTAATTTGTATTAGCAGCAGGTGTTACATTAATGCTAGCTGTTGTTAAGCCACTTGGTGTCCATAAATAATTAACAGGAAAAGGGTTGCCAGATCCACTAAAAGTAACTGCTACACCTATATTAGCTTGAAGCGTAGAAATATTAGCACAGAAAACAGCACTAGAAGAGGCATTTAATTGAAAGCCTTGATTGATGTTAACTGTAAACTGATTACAAACTGAACATAAACTGTTTGTTGGGCTAGTATAACAATACGTAACAGTTTGTGTGCCTAAAGAAGTTAACACAGGATTAACATCAATATTAGTGCCGCCAAAAATTTGATTTTGGTAAAAAGTACCCATGTTAGTGCCGCTCCAAGTTCCCCCTGTTGGTGTACCTGCAGCTAAATAATCCTCTAAATAATAAGTTTGGTAAGTACACCAATTAGTTGGCAGGTTGGTAAAGGTAACAGGGGGTATAACATTAATATTATTGGTTAAAGATTTCACGCACCCCCCGTTATCACCAATTAAAGTATAAGTAAGACTACTTGTTGGTGAAAGCACAACGTTGATACCTGAAGTTGCAAAAGGTTGCCAACTAAATGTTACGCCTGCCGAAGGACTAGCGGTAGCTATCAAAGTCGTACTCTGCCCACTTACTATACAATTGGTCCCACTTGGTAATGCGTTTACATTTAACGTAAACTGTGGTAAAAACTGAGCATTATAAATACTATTGTAAGGGCAAAAATTACCAACGCTAGGATTTGCGGGTACATTGTAAGTATAGGAATAAAAACCTGGTGTGTAGGTTGGAGGTGCTGTTAAATCAATTAAGAAACAATTGGTAAATGGTGGTGTACATGATTGTTGTAATATTCCAGGTCCATTAAATGTTCCGCCCAACGGTGTACCAGGGCTTAAATAGCTATTTAAAGTGTAATTAGAAATTGTACCTACACAAACCGGAGGCAGAGGAGTGACAGTTGTAGAAAGTGGGAAAATATTAATTGCAAACGTGTATTGATTAGAGCATGTCCCACTGGAAGCAACAAGCGTATATACTGTACTTACGAGTGGATTAACAATAATAATATTACTTGTTTGCCCACCCGGTAGCCATGTAAAATTAGTATTTAGGGAAAATCCTGTTGCAGATAATGTGTATCCTCCACCGCTACATGTATTACTATTTGTAGTTGCTGTAATTCCACCAACATAAGCGTTAGAATAAATTGTATTCACACAATTTACGTTGGAAGTATAGGTATAGCCAATCGGATAAATGCCCGGTGTGAGCGTATTTGGGGCATTAAAATCGTAAACGCCTCCATTGTTTACAATTCCTATACCACTAAAAGTACCGGGTTGTGCTGCAAATTGTTGAATGTTACCTAAAGTCGGTGTTGCATTACAAAGTAAATTTGGAATATTGAATGCCGGAACTTGTGCAGCAGGAATGATAGAAAAATCATCCAAAAAAGTATAAGCTGAATAGCCTAAGCCAGAAACGCCGTTAATAATAGCAGATGCTAGTTCGTTTCCACCCATTGTCACAGCGTTATACGGAGCATTAACAGATGGGTTGAACACTACCGTTTGAGTATTATATACCCATTGATTAAATATAGGTTGTAAGGTAAAATTAGCTAATACTTCTAATGTAGGAGGATGATAAGCACCATTAAAAAATGGAAAGGGGAAAGTTTGTTTTGCACCAATTGTGTAAATTAACTTATGGTTAGGTTGTGGGCCCGGGTTGATCTGTAATGCTCCCTGCGCGTTAAAGTAACTCCAAAAACTAACTACATAAGTATTTGTAGGTATTAAAGGCGTTCCTAAGTTATTCTGAAAAGTTTCAGAAGGACTAACTCCTGCTGTAGAAATATTGGTAATATGCCCTGCGTAAACATTATTTGGAATGCCATTATGCGAATCCGGTAAAAAATTCGACGGAAATAGACTAGATGTTGCTGTAGGTAATAGAGGGCATGTTCTTGGGAAGAGATCATTACTTCCGGTTGCATTATAAACATCCCAACACTGCACAAATGCACTTGCTACTCCATTTCCATTAGGTCCACCAGCAACGCATACTGAAGGTGTATTGACGTTTTCAAATCCTCCGTTTTGTACTATGTTACATGGATTAACAGGGCCACAATTTGTACATTGTTTATAGACAAAAATGTAAGTTATATTTCCTAATGCACCTGTTGAGTTATTTTTCGGAACATATTGTAATACCATTGGTCCACAAAAATTTAATGGTCCTGGAGGAAAGCAAACTTGGATGTCTGATGGGTTGTCAACAATAAAAGCACCTCCTCCTGAAGTAACAAAACTTACGCAGCTAATTGAAGAATTAGCCGCATCATTTGCTAGTATCGTGCTCTTTGGAATTGTAACGCAATTTGAAGCTCCCCAAGTAAAGGTAAAAGCTCCGGTTAAAGGGTCTAAGCCATCATTAACTCCCCATACACCATCAGGTGTGCATGCCCCGGCCGTATAGGAATATGCAGCACCACTAACTGGTGATGGATAATTTGCAGTTACAGAATATCCCAAATCACACAATACAATTCTTTCTTCTTCTCGTGGATATCTCCTTACCACAGATCCAGGTAATATATTTGACATAACAAAATACATATCATTCCCATAAGGAGCTGCTGTTGGATAGCAAGCATCTTCAAAGTGGCTTAAGCTTGCACCTAGTTCATAGCAGTCAGGACGATATAATTGTACAGTTTGACTAGGACTAGCATAGAATATAGTTGTTGCGCAATTTGTTAAATTACTTTGAACACCCATAGGAGCCACACAGTTATTAGGGTTTACTAAAGCTACGTTGGCTGCAAAATTAACAGCAACGTTACTACAGCTTGAGCTTGGTGCTGATAATAAAGAATTGCCCAATCCGTCCTTTAAAAAAGAATCGTATTTTGAATAAGCGTTTGGACCACCCAGACTTGTGTAAAGTGATGCTCCTGTTGGACCAATTAGAGATTCGAAACCGAGAGAATGAAGAGCTTCATGAAGCATAACTGTATACAAATCAGCTTGTCCTGATACAATTGCTGTGGTGCTTGATAGATTTAAATACCAGTTCAATGTGTTGTTAATCCTCATATATCCATGATAAAATCCTCCTCCAGCACTATATCCTAAGGGAGAAGATACTCCTTGATACGCATCAGTTCCAGTAACAATAGTTTTCCAAATAGCATTATGAATTATTCCCACATTAGGATTTGCGCCTTGTGGAAAAACATAAATTGCGCTTGCATTTCCGGCACCAACGGTTGTATTAGTGATATATAAATTAACAAACGTTGTTGTATTAGTTGTTGTATTACAAGGAGAATTTAAAGGTGAAGTTATAAAGCAAGAAATATCAGTCATTAATTGACAGAAAACATTTCGTTTAGCAATTTCAACTGGTGTATTTCCATCTAAACCACTGTTTGGTGCAAAAAATAATCTGAAATACCCTGCTTGACAAGTTACTGTGGCAGGCGCGAATACTAAATTTATACCCGGATTGATTTGTTTAAGTGCTATCGAGTTTAAGCTATATTTATTGCCTTTCCCATCATATACTGAATCATAGACGTTGTAATTGCCTTGGGAGTATATAATTGTTATAAAACATATTGCAATAAGTAAAAAAATATTTCTCATGGTATTCTTTTTAGTTTACCAAATTTAAAACAATTTCAGTAAAAAGCAAATTTTTGTTAAAAATAATGTGATAATCACATAAAATCAAGGCCAAATATATCACTCCTCCAACTCGACCAACCATTTCTCGATTTTAAGTTTAGCTTCCTTCGCACTACAGTTATAATTATTAAATAAAACTGAAAACGCTAAACAATCGCCATTTTCGTTATTAACGTATCCGCAATATCCCCTTGCCCTATTTATATACCCTGTTTTTGCGCGCATGTTATTTTCAATTTTTGTTCCTTTACCAATTGATCGCATGCTTCCACTAACGCCAGCTACAGGTAAGGAAGTATTAAACGATTTATAGATAAGTGAATCTTTATAAATTTTAGCCAACAAATTTGCTTGCAAAAAGGTGGTAACCGTATTTGCTCTTCCTAAGCCACTACCATCAGTCATGTATAATTCCTTATAGTCTATACCCATATTTTGTAAATATTTTTTTATTGCCTCAATACCAAGGTATGCGTTGCCTTTACCTAATGCCATTAATATACTTTCAGCATATAAATTGTTACTTTTTAAGTTAGTATGAAAAACAATTTTTTCTAATGTAGGTGAGTAGTGTGTATAAATGAGTGTTTTACTTATTAGGCTATCTCCTTTTTTGTAATTTGAAATCGTGTTATTTAAATTAAGAACAACACCGCTTTTACTTAATGATTTTGCCAACATTTCTGCACAAAGCAAAGCAGGATCAGGCAACACAGCTTCAACCTCATAATTATTTTTATTAGGTGGAATTTTGCCGTTTATTTCTTTATTATAACCAAAAGGATTTCCAGTTACATACGCATCATCTTCTGTTCCTTTACAAATAACATTACTGTTAATTGTAAATTGAGTGTTTGCGTATTGTGGTTTAAAATCTACAATTTTTGCTGAGCTCCCAATGGCTCCCGAATTATAAATTATTTTAAACTTATTATCAAAAAAATTTAAACCACAGGGTGCAGCACCAAAATAATTACAAATATCGCCCCATATCCAATTAGGAGGAATATTTCTATTCCAAGCAGATGCATCGCCAATTATTTTTCCTTTTATTTCTTTTAATCCCTTTTCTTTTAATATTTTAGCCCATTTATCTGTTACTAAAACTGTATCTTTATAAAAGTATTCTGATTGTAAGGTTGGATCACCATTACCTAAAATAATAACATCTCCATTTAAAACACCTGTTGTTTTATTAAAATTACCAGTAAAATAAATTTTTGTTTCAAATTTATAATTTGGTCCTAAAATACTTAATGCAGCCGAAGTTGTAATTGCTTTTTGTGTACTTGCAGGTACAACAGAAGTATGAGAATTTAATTCATCAACCACCAAACCGTTAGATAAATTAATTACACAATAACTTAATGTTGCGTTTTTTAAATCCTTATCATTTGCCCACTCTTGTTTACATTTAAATTCTTGAGCATAAATAGTTTTGCTTAAAAAAAAGGTAAACACTAAAATAGTGTTTACCTTTTTTGTGATTGTATTATAAAAATTATTTTTTACCAAATTTCTACACGCTTAGTTTCTGGTGTAAACATTTTATCGCCTTCTTTTACATTAAAAGCTTTGTAAAAAGCAGGTAAGTTAACTAATGGTGCAAAAGCCCTAAAGTAAGCGGGTGAATGATAATCAACCGATAACAAACGTTTTAATTCAGAATCTCTACATATACTTTTCCAACCTTGTGCCCAAGCAATAAAAAAGCGTTGTTCGCCTGTAAAGCCATCCATAATTTTAGATGGTTTACCTTTTAATGAATTAATGTATGCATTGTAACTCATGGTTAAACCTCCTAAATCTGCAATGTTTTCTCCTTGAGTCATTTCGCCATTAACGTGTAAAGAATCAATAGCTACAAAAGCGTTAAATTGATTAATTATAAGTTGTTTTTTTGAATTAAATTTTTCTAAATCTTCTTTTGTCCACCACATTTTTAAATTTCCATCTGCATCAAATTGCGAACCTTGATCATCAAACCCATGAGTAAGTTCATGACCAATAATTGCACCCATTGTGCCGTAGTTGGCTGCGTCTTCAGCTTTAGAGTCGAAAAAAGGAGGTTGTAAAATAGCCGCAGGAAATACAATTTCGTTAATACTTGGGTCGTAATAAGCATTAACAGTAACAGGACTCATTTGCCATTTAGTTTTATCTACTGGTTTATTTAAGTCTTCTAAATTATTTTTAAAATGAAAATTAGATACGCGTCGCATATTATCCCAATAACTTTGAGTTGAAATACTTAATGCACTGTAATCTTTCCATTTATCAGGGAAACCTACTTTACGAATTAATAAATCTAATTTTCTATAGGCTTCTTTTTTTGTTTCATCGCTCATCCAAGTACGAGATTTAATTCTTTCGCGATAAGCAACTAATAAATTATCAATTAAACTATTTAATTTAGTTTTTGCTTCAGAAGTGAAATAACGTTTAGTGAACTCTTCTCCAATAATTTCGCCCATTGTAGCTGTAATTACTTGATGGGTTAATTCCCAACGCGGTTTCATTTTTTTAGCACCAGACATTACAACGCCTTTAAAGTTAAAATGAATATTTAAAAATTTAGAATCTAAAAATGGTGCTGCATCCATTAATACATGAGCTTTTGCATAATCTTTTAAAGTTTCAATTGGCGTAGCTTGTATAACAGATTGCATATTTTTTAAATATTCTGTTGTTGCAACTAAAATTGAGTCGGGTACTGTTAATTTTATTTCATTAAAATATAGCTCCCATTTAATTGGCGAAAGCTCATTTAATGATTGTAAAGAATAAATATTATACATTTTTTCATAATCTCGCATTTCAAGTTTTGTTAAAGCTTTTTCTGCAAGTTTTGTTTCAAATTCAAGAACTTCTTTTGCTTTTTTTGTAGCAACATCAGCAGAAATATTAATTTGACACAATAACCCTGATAAATAGTTTACATACTCTGATTTAATTTTATTGAATTGTGGGTTAAAGTAAAAATCTCTGTCGCCTAAACCCAAACCGGCTTGCGATATTCCAAAGATATTTCGTTTACTGTTTTTTGGATCAGTAGAAACTCCAGCTTCAAATAATAGTTTTACTCCTATTTGATCGAAATTTGCTTTTAAAGCAATTAAATCATTTAAATTTTTAACTTTTTCTATTTTTTCCAACTCTGGTTTTATAGCTTCGTAACCATGCTTATCTCGGTTTAACGAATCCATTGCTGTTAAATAAAAATCTTTTAGTTTTTGTAAATTGGTGTTAGGTTTAATGGTTTTGTTTTGCGAAATTTCAGAATAAATACCTTTAATTTTTTTAAGGTTATTTTCATTAATTTCATTAAAACTACCGTATCTAGCATCACTTTCAGGCAATTTAAATGTTTTTTGCCAAGTACCATTTGCAAAATTATAAAAGTCTTGGGCTGGATTAACTGATTTATCCATATTAGCCACTACAATACCTGATTTTTGAGCAATCATAAAAGTAGAAAGTAAAATAACAGAGCCTGTAACAAATTTCTTCATTGTTTAATTATTTAAAACGAATATATGTTTTTTATTTGATAAATTGAAAAAGCCGTTTATTTCTTATTAGCTTTTTCTTTTTCAATATCTTCAAGTAAATTAAGCATATCGCTAACTTGTTCGGCACTTAAACGTTTAGCAACAATTTTTTTATCATGATCTAAAATATAGATTACTGGGGTTGAATAAATATCAAATTTAGTTTTTAAATCGTTTAAATGAATGGGATCAAAAACATGGATAAAATCTGTTAGTTTATTATCTCTAATAAATTTTTTCCATTCGTTAACATCATCTTTAGTTTGAACTGCGTAAACTTTATAATCTATTTTACCATTTAGTTCTTTTAATTTTTCGTGAAGTTTAGGCATTTCTGTTTTACAATGCCCACAATCGCTTGCCCAAAATATTAAAACAGTGTATTTTGCTTTAACTTGATACAATGAGCGAAACATTGGTGTAAGTTTTTCAAGATTTTTATAATACAAATCTGTTACGGATTTACTTGTTTTAGCAGTGTCAAAACCCATTTTTAAAACTTCTTTAGCGTGCGTAGTATCAATCATATAAAGCTCAGACACTTTTGCGCCTAATAATAAATCTTTCATGATTAAATAACGTTCTTTAATTTTCTCAACAGTTTCTTCGCTATAAACAGCTTTTGCTTTCCCATTAATAATGTAATTACCGGCAATATGGCAAAATACTTTATCAAATCCCATAATTTTACTTTGTTCGTATTTATAAGTTAAATGCCCTAATAATAAATTATAAACTAAGTTTCCTTCGTTACATTTTTTTAAAAGTTTATCAATTTCAGCAATAACGGTATCTGGGTTTGCTACAATTACATTATCAAAGTATTTTTTAACTCTATCATCAAAAAAAGGAGTTCTAATTATTCTTTCGTCTTTAAAATCAACGCCATCCCAAAAATGATTTTTATAATAATAATATTGATAAACACTATCTGGCCTACCATTACTAGCTTTTGGAATATCTTTAGCTTCTTTTTCAGTTTTTAAATTTAACACGTCAAATAAATACGTTCCTTTATTTTTAGTCATAAAATCCGACTCAAATTTTTTAACCTCATCATTTAATGTTTTAAGGTTATCATTCATAAACTTTGCACTATCTGCTTTGCTTTTTCCTTTGGTTTTTTCTTTTAATGTTTCAACCTCTTTGTTTTTATTAGAAAGGTATTTAACATAAGCAAAGAAATTTTCATTTTCAGTATTACCAGTTGATTTTAAATGGTTAACCATATCTTTCATATCACTTCCAATGGTGAATTTTTGATTTTCATTAACAAAAAAATCAAAATAAATTCCTTTTTCTTGACTAACTAAAGTGTAAACCCCTTTATCTAAAGGTGTTTTTCCTTTAAACACTCCAATTCCATTTTTTACATTTTTTGCTGTATCAGCAATGTATTGTTGATCAAAAGTGTATTTAACTAAGTAATACAACGAATCTTTAGCTCCTTTAAAATTTACTTTAATTTCGTAAGCTTGAGCAAATAAAGAGGCAGATGCAGTTAAAACAAATAAATATGTTAAAATGGATTTTTTCATAAAATTTTTAATAAATAAGTAATTTCAAAAATAGTAAAATGGTTATTTATCCTTCAAATCTTGTACCATTTTTGCTAATTTGCTATTATAAAATTTGTTAAAAACGATTTCTAAACTATCTTGTAAACTATTATATTGTAAAAAATCAACAAAATAGGCGTTTTTAGAATGTTTAATTAAATTTTTTCGTTTTAAAACGTTAAAATTTTTAGAAAAAGAAAGTGTATTTAATTGGTTACATATGCCTTGAAGTTTTGCTAGTTTTAAACTGTTTTTATTGGGATAGTTGGCAATTGAATCGTAAAATGAATTTAATAAAAGGGATTGTTTAACCATAAATTTTTCAAACGTTTGATGGTCTTTTGTTTCTTCTAGATAACGCCTTAAAGCCAAAGTATCTGATTTTAAAAACAGTAGTGTAGCTTTATGTGCAACAAATTCGGCTAAGTTTTCATTTAAATTTACGTTATTAGATTTATAAAAAGTAGAGTGAAATAATTCGTGAAACAATAAATTACAAAACCTACCTTTAGGGTAATTAAGCGTTGAAGACATTAACGGATCGTTTAACCAGCCTAAAGTACTCAATGAACTTACTTGCCTTAAATCTACTTCATATCCTTTGCTTTTTAATGAATTAATTTCTTTTTATGCTAAGTTTTTTTTAAAAAAGCCTTTATAACTAAGTTTTCCAAGAAATGGGAACTTCCACAAATATTCTTTTAAATAGTAAGGCTCGCTAGCGGTAATAACCCAAAGAATAGGTTCATTGTTTTGATTATAAACAGTAATAAAATTATTTGTTGGTATATAATTTAAACTATCAACAGAAAATTTATTGATTTCAGAAATTAATTTAAATTTTTCTTTTTCATTTAAGGTTAAATGTTTTTTATGTTGAAATGTTGAAAGTGATTGTGTATTAAAAATTATATTTAATTGCCCTTGTGCTTGATATAGTAAATAAACAGTTAAGTTTAAATTAAATAAAGATAGAGTTAAACTAATGGCCAATAAAAAACTTAAACACAACCGTAACCATCTAAAAAAAACCATTATACCGTTTTAAAATGTTGATTAAGCAATTGGCTGCTTTTATCAACCGAAGTTTTAAGCCAATTTAAATACACCTCTTGTTTTTCTTCGTTAGTAAGTTTGTAATTGGGTACATTTTTTCTCAGCCTTGTTGTTAATTCATACATACACAAAGCCGCACAAACACTAATGTTAAAGCTTTCGGTAAAGCCATACATTGGAATTTTTACAAACTCATCGGCATATTCATAAACCTCTTTAGATATGCCATCTATTTCGGTACCAAACACAAGAGCAATTTTTTGATTTATTGGTAATGTATCAATTGTATATGAATTTGTGTGAGGTGTAGTTGCTACAATTTTAAACCCTTGTTGTTTTAATTTTTTGAGTGCAGTTGCTGTATTATTTTCTGAATCTCTATAACGGTTAATTGTAAGCCAATTACTACTTCCCATAGCCACATCTGCACTAATTTTTAAACTGTTTTTGTTTTCGATAAAATGTACAGTTTGTAAACCAAAACTTTCGCAACTACGTAAAACTGCGCTGGCATTGTGTGCTTGATATAAATTTTCGAGTACGATTTGAATGTAATTTGAACGTTGATTAATTACTTCATCAAAGCGTTTAATCCTATTTTCTGAAACAAATTGTTTTAAAAAATTTATTTGGTTAGTTATATCTTGCATTATAAAACACAAAGTAAGTAAAAATTTAAGGACGGTAAATTATCTTGTAGTGAGATTTTGTGTTTTTTGAGGGTTGAATTTTATATTTAAACTTTGTTAGTTTTTTAATTTCTTTTTTTATTGAATTTTTTTCGTCTTTAGTAAGTTCACGTTCATCAATAAACTCAACTGATGAAATTTCGGATTTATCATTAACCATAATTAATACATCAAACGCAGTATTTAAGTTAATTGTTTTTAGCAATTCTCTTAAATCAGAAATTAATTTTTTATCCCCACCATCGTAATACAAATTATTTTCTGAAATAGCTACATCTCCATCTTCTAATCCATATTGAGCTGGAGCTGCAGCTGAAACTTTATCAGTTGTGCTTGTTTTCTTTTTAGATTCTTCCTTTTTTTCACTATTAATTAATGTGGTAGATTTAGTTTCCGCTTTGGACTCTTCATCTATAATAATTGCACCAGAGGCAGCATAATTTTTTTCTTCGGAAGGCAAATTAGGTTTTTCTTCTAAGCCTTTAGAAAGTGTTGTAACTGGATCAACCATATCACTTTTAGGAACTTGAACTTTATTTGGTTCTGTTTTTTTTGGAGAGGCTTCTGATGTAGTTTTTTGAGTTAAATTGGCTTGACTATCTTTATTTTGTGCAGTATTTTCATTATTTCGTTTTAAAACAGATGACTCCGTTTCACTGTTATATTTTTCTTCTGTCAACTTTTCAACATTAGTTTCTAATTTATTATTTATTGCAATTTTTGAATTGTTAACTATACTTTCAGTAGGTATAAATAATTTAATTAAAAGTCCCATACAAAAAACAACAATTGCCGCTGTAAGCCAAAATGCAACCCGTTTATTTTTTTTCTCAAATAATTTTTCAGCTTTAGCATCAGTTTTTTGTTTTATCAATTCTAACTCATGCATAGAGTATTGAGAAAACCCTTCTAATGCTTCTTTTTCAAAATCATCAACGGATTGTTTCTTATTTAAAAAATCATTTAACTTATTTTTTTCTTCGCTAGTCATTATTATTTCCGATAAGTTTTAATTTTAAGTTTCTTTTTCCGTTTTGAATATGGCTTTTAACTTCATTATTAGTATAGCCTGTTAATTTTTCAATTTCTTGGTAAGATTTACTTTGTAAATAAAACAACTCTATACATATTTTTTGCTCCTTATTTAATTGAAAAATAGCATTTTCTAAATGGTTTATTTGTGTTTCTTTCTCTATTAGATGCTCAGGATTTGAAAAATCCATAATTAAAGTGAAATTTTCTTTTAAATCAAGTTCTTTTTTTAATTCACTTTGCCTTTTTCTTAGCGCCATTAAACAAGAATTTTTACTATAAACATAAAGCCAACTTTTAAAATAGGAAATTTTGTGTTTTTTTAAATCGCTCATTAAGCCGGTAAAAATAGTTATTACCATATCGCTGGCATCATCTTTATTTTTTAAATACTTAATGCATAACCCTAAAACCAAATGGCTATATCTATTATACAACTCGCCAATACATTGGCTGTCATTGCTTTGTAAATAATTGTTAATTACCTCCGTATCGGTATAATTTTTGTATTTACTTAACTTAAACAAGCACTTAAATTATATAAATTAAACGATAAAAACAAAAAAAATTACCCATAAATTTATTATATTTGTAGATTAACCAAAATTATTAGGCTATTAAAAATATATTTACTTTTTCTTTTTTGTTTGATATCTTATCGATTTCAACAACCAAGTAATTATGATGTGAACTCAAAATTTAAGGCTGTTTTTATTTACAATTTTACACGCTACTTTGATTGGCCACAACAAAAAAATTCTGGAAATTTTGTAATACATGTAATTGGCAAAAACGACAATTTAATTTCGGAATTAAAAAACTTAGCTGCTAAAAAAAAGGTAGGCAACCAAACAATTGAAATAAAAAACACAAGCATTTTTGAAAATAGCGGGGCTCAAATTTATTATATTGTTGGTGAGTCGTCTAAAATTTTATCAGATGCAGTTTCAAAATCAAAATCAAAAGGAGGACTAGTTATAGCCGAAAACTCAGGCTCGTGTAAACAAGGCGCTAGTATAAATTTTGTTACTATAGATAATAAATTAAAATTTGAATACAGTAAAACAAACGCAATAAAAGCTGGACTAAAAACTAATGATGACTTTAAAGCACTTGCTATAAACATAGATTAAAAACAATGATAAAGTGGCATAAAATACACCTAATACTTATACTTAGTTTAATACTAAGTACAAAAAGTGTTTTGGCACAAATTGGCGCATTTAACAGGGCTCAAAAATTTTATGCGGAAAAAAACACAGAATTAGCTAAAGCAATAATTGATAGTGTTGTTTTAAATCCTGAAACTTCAAACATGTATGAAACACATACACTTAAAGCTTTTATTTATTATGATTTATATAAGAAAACAGAAAAAGACCAACTAAACTCAACATTAAGAGATTCTATTTTAAGTGCAATTAAAACATCTAACTTATTAAAACCAGATACAAGTTATAAAGCAAATAATGCAAAACTAATTAATGCAATAATTGGGCATTATCGAAATATAAGTATTAAAGCTTTAAAAGAAAGTTCATTAAATTATACGCTAAGTACTAAAGCACATGAAAAATTTAAAGAACTTAGTAAACAGCATGTACAAAATTTTAATGAGAAACCATTTGATATAGAGTATTTCAACACTATTGGCGGAATATATGGTGATTTAAGTAATAATAATTCTAAAAATGAAAATGAAAGAGAAATTGCAAAAACAGCTTTATTAAAAGTTTTAGATATCGATCCAAATAATGAAAGTGCAACTTATAATTTAGGTATATTATATTACAATTTATCTGGCAATATAGTTAAAGAAATGACAGAAGATTTAAATATAGATAATATAGATGTTGTACAAGAAAACACTAAAAAATTAGCCAAACAAGCCGAACAATTACTACTTAAACTAACTTCCTCTGTAAAATATAAAAACAGGGTTACAGAAGCTTTATATTATACTTATCGTAACTTATTAGATGCTCAAAAAACAGAGGAGTATAAAAAGAAATGTATTGAACTAAATATTAAAATAGATTAAACCATGAAATTTACAATTGGAAGACGTATTGGATTGGGTTTTGCTACTTTAATTGTATTAACCTCAATTGCATTTATATTAACTGTTTTTACATTACGAGATAGTAAAACAAAAACAGAAATAGTGGTGGATCAAGTTACACCATCAGTTTCGGCTTTAAAAGAATTAAACTTGTTGCTTCAACGCTCACACACCAACTTATCAAAATGGTTTTACAACAAAAGCTTTAATGATATTGATTTTAGAGATGAATTAAAAAATATTATTAATAAAGAATATCCAACCAAAAAAGAAAAACTAATTACCTTATCAAAAAATTGGTCGCCCGATGAACAAAGCCAATTAAAAAATATATTTAGCAGAATAGAAACTTTATTTAAAGTATATAAAAATGAAATTATGGGGCAACTTAACTCTACCGAGAGTTACGAAGATGCAAGTATTTATTATCTCGCTAGATTACCTTATGAAGATAGTGAAATGAGTATAAAAACAATTTATAAAAACCTTAATACATTAATAACACAAAAACAAAATCATGCAGAAAAAGTTATAGAGCAAATGTTTACATCATTTACTTTTTTAAAACGATTTGTTCAGTTACTAGGCATAGCTTTAATTATAGGTGGTATTTTTGTTGCTTTACTTACAACAAAATCTATAACTACTCCTGTTATTAAACTAAAAAATGTATTACAAACCATGAGTTTAGGTATAGTTCCTCAAGAAATTATACGATCAAGAAATGATGAAATTGGGGATATGAGTACTGCATTAAATGAACTAGTACAATCCGTAAAAGAAACTACAAATTTTGCAAAACAAACTGGAAATGGAAATTTTAATGCTGAATTTAAACCTTTAAGTAAAGACGACACATTAGGACACGCATTATTACTCATGAGAGATAATCTTGCCGAAAACGAACGCTCATTAGAACAAAAAGTAATTGAAAGAACTGAAGAAATTGTAAGGCAAAAAGAAGAAATTGAAGTTAAAAATATTGAATTAGAAAACCTGTACAAACAAGTTACTGATAGCATACATTATGCTAAAAGAATACAAGAAGCAATTTTACCAACACAAGAATACATTAACGAAGTTTTACCAAATAATTTTGTGTACTATGTTCCTAAAGATATTGTAAGCGGCGATTTTTATTGGATTGTAAAAAAACAGCAAGTTGTTTATTTTGCCACCATTGATTGTACTGGGCATGGTGTGCCAGGAGCATTTATGAGTTTAGTTGGTCATAATATTTTAAAAGATATTATAAATAATACATCTTTAAATAAACCAGCTGAAATAATGAATGCTTTAAGAGACGGCGTTATTAAAGCTTTACATGCAGAAAACAATAAAGATACAAAAGATGGTATGGATATGACTTTATGTTGTATTAATTATGAAACATTAGAATTACAATATTCTGCAGCCTTTAATCCGCTTTATCTTGTAAGAAATAATGAACTTAAACAATATGAAGCCAATAAATTTCCAATAGGTAAATTTATTGGTGAAAAACAACCTTTTACTAACCACACCCTTCAATTACAAAAAGGAGATCAATTGTATTTATTTAGTGATGGGTATGCTGACCAATTTGGAGGCCCTAAAGGCAAAAAATTTATGGTAGGTAATTTTAGAAAAATATTATTAGGCATAAGCAACTTACCAATAAATGAACAAAAAAACATATTACATAATACATTTATTAATTGGCAAAACACACAAGAACAAGTTGATGATGTATTAGTAATGGGATTAAAAATATAAATTCAATAAACTAAATAATTAAATAATTCCTTAATTTTTTACAAGTACCATAAATGAACACTTTTAAAAATATATTACAACTATTATTTGTAACTATTACTGTTGTAATAAATGCACAAAAAAAACAAGAAACTAATATAGGCACCTCCGCAATTAGCGATCAACCAATAATAGCAACCACATTTTTATTTGAAAACCCTGTGTTTAAACTTGTACCAGATACAAATAACAACTGTATATACTTTACAACCAGAAAATACGACAACACAATTAAAAAATACATAAATATTGGCGTGTGTGGCAAAATAGATGCAGATGAAGACTCATTACTTTGGTTTAGTAATGTTAACCAATTTGATATAATAAATACAACCCCTTTTTTAATACTATCTAACACCAATAAAAGTAGCGCCTACAACAAAAATTTTGGCTATGATCAAATTAATTTTCCTGGTAAAATAGTTCACATAAACGAAGCGCAAAACATAGTTTTAGTTATAACAAATAATTTAAACAAACTAAGCGCACATTTATTAAGTACAGGAGATTTAATTTGGGAAACTACACTAAATAATGAACAACAATGGAATGATTTAAAATACTTAAATGATACTACATTAATAATTGCAGCAAGCGGTTTAACTAGTATTAATTTAAAAACAGGAAAAAATTGGGAAATTGCATTAGAAACAAGTTTAAAACCAAATGGGCCTATTTTAATTTCAGATAACGAAATATTAAATAAAACTAATATAACTAGTGTTGAAACCTCAACCAATAACAGTAATATTACAAATTTATCGTCAAATATATTAATTGTTAATAATCAAATCTATTTTGCAAGTAAAGATTACATAACTGCAATAGATTCTTTAGGGAAAATAATTTGGCAACAAAATTTAAAAAAATATCAATTATCTCAAACAATACTTTCTAATATAAATGACGAAATTTTACTTTTTAATATAGGAAAAGCAAAATGTGGTGATAAATCTGTGATATACAGTAAACCATTTTTATTAAAGTTTAATAAAACTACAGGAGAACTTAACTCAGACCAAACTAGTAAAATAGAAACTATTTTTGATTTTGTAAATATGCATAATTCAATAATTTTTGCAAATAAAAAAGCCATTTCAACAACAGATATAACTAACTCATTGTTTGAAAGTATAATTGAATTAGATGAAAAAAAATATGGACAATTTAAATCCTTTATAAACCCAGACGAATATTACGTTGAGCGAGAAGGCCATATAGTTCCGCTTAGCTTTATTAACGCACAATTAATCTTTTTTGTTACTAACAATGATAAAGTTTATGGTGTATCTAATCATAAAGTAGAATATGAATACCATTTTACAGAATTGTATAAAAAGCAATTTGATATTAATAAAGCAGTTTTACTTAAAAACGGAACAAAACATTATTTAGTTTCTAAAAATTTTGAATTACTCTCTAAAATAAACTCCGATCAAACACCAATCTATTTAAACAATAAGTTATTTTTCTCTGAAAAGAAAAAGTTACATATTGTTTCATTGCAAAACAAGTAATTTATTATTTTTTACTTTTGAATTAATATAATAAAGTAAAAATACTAATATTAATGCGCCATATGTAATTAACTTAAAGTGCTCATAGTATTCATTAAATTCTCCTAAAATTAATTTTAAGTTAAAGCATAAAAAACTTATAACTAATAATACAAAAATAAACTTACGTTTAAAAAACAAATAATAGTAATAAATTAATACGCAAGCAGGTAAACAAAATATAAAAGCATAATGTTGTTGATGCGGAAAAATTAAAGGTACAAGCGTTAAAACAAAAACATACCCTATTTCTGTTTTATAAAAAACATATTTGTTTTTTATAAAAGTTGTGTTTATAAAATATAAACTAGTTAACGCAAGTATAATTCTTACTAAAAAAATAACAATTTTAAGAGAATACATATCTAAGTTTAAGATATTTCTTTTAATTGGAAGTACGTATAACTCATGCGTGTTTTCTACCAATAAAACAGATAAAAATGTAGTTAAGCTATGAAAACTTCTTTCTTCAACATCTAAAACGTGTTTATTGGTTAAAGGGTTAATTAGTAGCCACCAACTTTTAATTAACACACTAAAATAATCAAACCCTAAGCTAATAATAGGTAAAACAAATAATAAGAAATAAAACAAAATAACATAAAAAACTGCTTTTATTTTTCCATTAAAAAGTAAAACTGGTAATAAAACAATTGGTAATATTTTAATATTAACACCAATTGCTAATAATAATGCGCCATACACAATTTTATTTTGATAAATTAATTTAAGGGCATATATTGAACACCAAAGTATAAATAATGTAATTTGTGAACTATGTAAGTTTTGAATTAAAAATGTTAAGCAAAATAAAAACGAAACTAATAAAAGCTGATAGTGATGCTTTGTGTTTTTTAGTTTTGATAAATAATATTTATTAAGTAAATATAAAAGATGAATAAAACATAAATAATTTAGATAAATCCAAATAAATTTTAAAAAAACAATATCAAATGAATTAAATAGTTTTAAAACTAAAGCAAATAAAATAGAGTAGTAATAATGATACCCGTCAAAATAAGTTTTAGTATAAATGTTTTCATTTTTACTTAAATCTTTTGAAGCTTCGATAAAAATTGAAAAATCACCAAGCGTATAAATTTCGGTTGAACAAAAAACAATGCCTAAAAAACAAAAAAAAATCCAAATATATTTTTCTAATTTTAAACTCAGCATAAAAACCAAATATAATTAATTTAATGAAGCTAAAAGATATCTATCAATTTTTCGTAAATGATTATAAAAACCTAAAAGGGTCAAGACTTTTTACACATGCATTGTATGTATTTGTGTTTTTAAAATGTATTTATTGGCTAATAAATTTTTCTACTTTAATTTCATCAAATTCTGTTTTTTTTCACAATAAACTTTCTATTGGCGCTTTAAATGATTTGGCTTTTTTATTATGTACATATGAAAGTAATACTTTAAATATTTTATCGGTACTTGCTTTAATAATTACAGTTATTAGTGCGTTTTTTTTTAAAAAGAAATACCTTTTACTTGATTTTTTTATTTGGTTTTTGGTATTAAACATTCATAATTATACTTATGCAAGTTTAACGGGTGGTGATTATATTTTAAATCAACTTTTATTTTTTAATATTTTTATAATATCAAAAAACAACATTAGTAATTCAAAAATTAACGCTATAAAAATACTACTTCACAATTTAAGTGTTTTAAGTTGTATGGTTTTAATTTGTATTGTTTACCTGTATTCTGGTTTATCTAAATTAATGCAAGAGGATTGGTATAGCGGCAAAGCAATTTATTATGTATCTCAAGTTAAACATTATAGTTTACCAATTTTAAATAATTTAAAATTTACATGGCTAATTAATTATTTAATTCTCTTTTTTCAAATAACTTTTTGTATAGGAGTATTATATAGTAAAACAAGAGTATATTATTTAATAACTGGAATTATTTTTCATTTAAGTATTTTAATTGGAATGGGAATTGTTAGTTTTAGTGTATCAATGTTAATTGTTTACATTTTATATTGGTGTTTAAAAGAGAAATAAAAAAAGCCGGTTAAATAACCGGCTCAAACAAAGTACAACAAACAACTATTTCTTTGTTTTTTTGGTTCTCTCTTCTTCAAAAATTTCAACACTTGCAGCATTAGTCATTGCTAATTTAGTTTGCAACTCTTTTACTTGTTTTTTTAAATCATAAACGGTTTTATAAACTTCATCTAATTCTGATTTAAAAACCATTGGATAATTAGCAAATACACCTTCAAATTGTTTTTCAAAATGTGATTTTACATCCATACTTAAATTTAAAGCTTCACCTTTAATTTTACTAAATTCGTTACTTGCAAATAGCTCAGTAAACAATTGCTCATTTGTTTTAATCCAATCGTTATATAATTCTTGTGCGTTAGGAGCAGTTTTATATGTTTCAGGATTGCTAAGCATATCATTATATTTTTTTGCTACGGCCTCAACACTTTTTTGAGTTGTGTTTTGTAACTGAACTTGTAATTCGGCTTGTTTAAAGCTGTACTCAGTCATTTTATCCATTAAATTAATTGTAGCCTCAATATTTTCTTTTTCTTTACCTGGAGTTGCTACTTTTAATAAAGGTTCAAAAAAATTAGAAAAATTAGAATTAATTTTATTATAAAAATCTTTAGCACTTTCTAAGTTTGCTTCTGTAGTAAATGCTTTTGGCATTTCAATATTCATGTTTTTTAAATGCTCAAAATATTCTTTGCTTAACCCTTGTTGGTTAACAAAAAAGTTTTGAATTTGGCTCATACCATTATCCATTACTTCTTTAATTGAGGCGCCATTATACATGTTTGCAAATAATTGTTTACTTAAAGTATTGTAATGTTCTGCTTTAAAGTAATTTTTAAAAGCATCTAAATTAAATTGCCCTTTTTGCATTGCGTCTGCCATTGGTGCAAAAAACTCTTGCATTTTAGCATAAACTTGGTTGCCTTGCATAAAGTTTGAGAAAATATCTTTATTAAAAGAACCATTCATGTTTTTACTTAAGTTATCATAAGCATTGTTAAGTGTGCTCATCCAAGTATTATAAATATTTGTATAAGCTGTATTCATTTGGCCAAAATTTTGCATATAATCTTGTGCTGGTTTTCCAAAATTTTGGTAACTGCTATAAATACTTTGGTTAAAATCAGTCATTTGTTTTGCATAATTTGCTTGTTGGTTAAACCAATTTTTAAAAAACTCAGTTGGGTTGTTTGAGGATTGATTATTAAAAAAGTTTGGCGATTGACTTTGCATATTATTTAAAATTTGCATTTGTTTATCAAAAAAATCTTTGTAGATGTTTTGCCCTTCGTTTGCAATATTACCGTTTGAAAATGCACTTTGAACTTTTTTAGCAGAATCAACCCAGTTATTTAAAATTTGGGCTTGTGTTTCTACAAGTGAATCGAAAATTGGATTATTTGTTTTCATATTAATTTGTTTAAAATTTTAAAATTCCATGTTTTGCTCGTAATTTTATGATTGTCAAATATTTACAAGCATTTTTTTAATTTTAGCACAAATGTACTAAATTAATCGGACATTAAACTTGTTTTGTCGATTTAATTTATGTTAAAAGTAAAAAAACACCTCCTAAACGATTTAGGAGCCGTTTATATAATATTAAATTTGGCTAAAATAATACTAAATAAACAAAGAATAAACAATCCTAATAAGGTATTTGTTATTCTTAATTGTTTAATTTGAAAGAAAAAATCTCCAATAAAAATACTTAAAGGAAAAGAAAACATTATTAGTATTGAAGTTCCGGTTGCACCTCCTGCAAATAAAATAAACAAAGAAAAAAACAAATTCCATATTAAAATTTTACGTGCTTTTTGTTTTTTAATTGTATTTCCAAACCCAACAACTAAGGCGTTTATTAAAGAAATAATAAAAATTAAGCCTAAATAAATTAATATTAAATAATAATATTCGCTTATTAATGGAAATTTTAATGTTTTAAAAAACTCTTTAGTTGCAAAAATAAAATACCATTGGTTAAAATTGGTTAGATACGCAACGCCCTCTACCATAAAAACCGGAGTTAAAAATCCAATTAAAATAGTTACAAACTCTCGTAAACTAAAAGGCCTTAAAATTAACCAAGCAATTATAAATAAAGGAAAGCATAAAATACTTATTGTTGTAATAAATGCAGAAACACTTAACCAAAAAGAGGCAATAAATAATTCGCTTAAAGCATTTTCTTTACGGTAAGCAACAATGAGTTTATAAAAAGCATATAAAAAAAAGATGTTAGTTATAAATTGAGAAATTATTTGTTTAGAATGGCAACAAACTAAGTTAATACACAAAAAAATAAAAAGAGGATAAATATTATTTTTGTTGCCTACTTCTTCTTCTACACTAATTTTAAATATTAAATACCCCGAAATTATTATTAATAAGCAATTAACACTTATAATAAGTAATTTATTATTTACTTTTGAACTTAAGAAATTATAAAATAAATCGGGATAAAATAAAAATTCAGGTTCATTAATTACAAAAAAAGAAATTATTAACATGCTGAATATCAACACTATAAGAAGTAAAAAATTTTCTCTTAACCCTTTATTTAAAACACCGGCAAACACAATTTTTTTATTTAAACTATTTCATTATTTTTGTGCTGTAAACTTACAAATAATTAATAGAAATGATGGCACTTATGATTAACTTAATGATTACATGGACTGATATTTTTGAAGGTATTGGTAAATTTTTCCAATGGGCCTTTGGAGGTATTAAAGCTTTAGAACAAATACCTAATGTTTTAATTTCTGCTTTTGTAATTGGCATGCTAACTTATTGGACATTTAGATTATTAAAATACAGAAAAGAAGCTCAACGTAACGGAACCATCCAATAAAATTAATATTGAAAGATAAAACGTAAAATTTACTATTTTACTTATATAAATTAATTAAAAAAATCCCACAATAGTTGTGGGATTTTTTATTAAAATTATTACAATAAATCGTTTGCTAAGTTTGCCAATTCGCTTCGTTCTCCTTTTTCTAAAGTAATGTGTGCATATAAAGGTTGGCCTTTAACTTTATCAATTAAATAACTTAAACCATTACTTTGCGCATCTAAGTATGGCGTATCAATTTGATTGATATCGCCTGTAAAAACAATTTTTGTGTTTTCGCCTGCACGCGTAATAATTGTTTTAACTTCGTGTGGGGTTAAATTTTGAGCTTCGTCAACAATAAAAAACACATTACTTAAACTTCTTCCTCTTATGTATGCTAATGGGCAAACAACTAGTTTTTGAGATTCAACCATTTCATTTAACTGTTTGTGTTCTTTATCTTTTTCACTAAACAAACTTCTAATATATTTTAAATTATCCCAAAGCGGTTCCATATATGGGTTTAGTTTGCTATTAACATCTCCGGGTAAGTAACCAATATCTTTATTACTTAAAGGAACAATTGGTCTTGCTAAATAAATTTGGTGATAATTTCTTCTTTGTTCCAATGCTCCTGCTAAAGACAGTAATGTTTTACCTGTACCTGCAACCCCTTGTATTGAAACAAGTTTTATATCAGGATTCATGATTGCATCTATAGCAAAAGTTTGTTCAGCATTTTTAGGTATAACGCCAAAGGCTGCAGTTTTAACAACTCTTTTAAGCATGTCGTCGTCTGCATTATAACGCGTAAGCACACTAGATGATCCGTTTTTTAAAACATAATAATGGTTTGGTAATGGTTTATGTTTTTTTAAAACTGCAACAGCTTTTGCTTCGCCTTGGTTATAAATGCTACTTATACTATTTGTATCTACTTTAAGTACTTCGCTTCTGCCATTATATAATTCATCAACAGTTTTAATTTTACCTGTTTCGTAATCTTCGGCATTTAAGTTTAAACTTTTTGCTTTTATTCTTAAGTTAATGTCTTTTGTAACTAAAATTACTTTTCTACCTGGGTTAGTTTCTACAGTATAAAGGGCTGTATTTAAAATTCTATGGTCAGCTTTTCTATCATCAAATATTTTTTCGGCATTAATTTTACTTGAAAAGTTCATTTCTATTTTAAACTTACCTCGCGTTGGTCCGTTAATTGCTGTCCAATCTTGTAAAGTATTTTTACCACTTAATGAATCTATGTATCTTGTAAATTCACGTGCAGAGAAATTTTTAGTGTCGTTACCTTTTTTAAAGTTATCTAACTCTTCAAGCACTGTTATGGGTATAACAACATCATGTTCTGCAAAATTTTTTATTGCATAATGGTCGTAAATAATTACAGAGGTATCAAGTACAAATATTTTTTTTGTAGTTGAACTTGTTTTGCTTTTTTTTATTGCCATAAATTAATTTAATAGGATTAGTATAAAATTAATTTTTGAATGTTGATTTTTAAGCTATGTAAGATTTTTGTATGAACAAAAATTTGTTAGTAATAAAACTATTGTAATTGCCTTAAATACATTTGAACTGTATTTTCTAGGCCAAGGTATAAAGCATCTGAAATTAAAGCGTGACCGATGCTTACCTCTAACAAATTAGGAATATTGCTTTTAAAAAATTTAAGATTTTCTAAATTTAAATCGTGACCGGCGTTTAATCCTAAATTAAACTGTTTTGCTAGTTCAGCAGCTTTAATAAAGTTTAAAATTGCTTTTTCTTTATTAGAAAAGAATGATTTTGCATAACTTTCAGTGTAAAGTTCTATTCTATCGGTACCTGTTACTTTAGCACCTTCAATATAATTTTCTATTGGGTCAACAAAAATGCTTGTTCTAATTCCATTTTTTTTAAAAATTTGTATGGTATCACTTAAAAAATCTTTATTAGAAATTGTATCCCAGCCATGATTACTTGTAAGTTGAGAATTTGAATCAGGAACAAGAGTAACTTGTGTTGGTTTTACTTTTAATACTAAATCAATAAATTTTTTTTCAGTTGGGTTTCCTTCAATATTAAATTCAGTATTAATTACTTCATTTAATTCAATTACATCTGTATATGTAATATGTCTTTCATCAGGCCTTGGGTGAACAGTAATACCATGTGCTCCAAAGCGTTGTATATTAACTGCAGCCTCTATTAAATTTGGCACATTATGCCCACGAGCATTTCTTAAAGTTGCTATTTTATTTATATTAACACTAAGTTTAGTCATATATAATTAATGTAAAACTAATTAATAATTTCTTATTTTTGCGTAAATACATAATTATGTTAGTTGGAAACTTTATAACTGATGAAATTCCTCCATTAAAAACAACAGATACCGTAGAAATGGCTTTGGATTGGATGGAACAATTTAAAGTTTCGCATTTAGCAGTTGTTGAAAATAAAACGTTAATTGGTTTAGTTTCGGAAAATGAATTGATGGATTACGATCATCCTGAAGAAATAATATCAAAGGGAAAATTAAATTTTATTAGACCTGTATTATACGAGCACCAACACACCTATGATTTAGTTAAATTAATGGCAAGTTTAAATTTAACGTTGGTTCCGGTAATTGATTCAGATGAACACTATAAAGGTTGCATTACATTAAAAGGCGTAATACAAAACTTAAGTGAAATGACTGCGGTTCAAAATCCTGGTGGAGTTATTGTACTTGAGTTAAATCAAAATGATTATTCAGCAACACAAATAAGCAGTATTGTTGAAGGGAATGATGCTAAGTTATTAAGCTTACATGTATCATCAATACCAGATAGTACAAAAATGGAAGTAACAATTAAAGTAAACAGAGAGGATTTATCTGGCTTACTACAAACATTTAATAGATACAATTACATAGTAAAAGCCAGTTTTCATGTTGGTAATCATATGAATAATTTAAATGATAGATTAAATGAATTTATGCATTTTTTAAATATTTAAATTAGTTTAAACATAAATAATAAAATTAAACTACCTCCTAAAATAATTCTGTAAACACCAAACCATTTAAAACCGTATCTGTTTAATACATTAATAAATGTTTTAATGGCTAACAAAGCAACTATAAAAGCAACTGCGTTTCCAAAAGCTAAAATTTTAATTTCATCTGAAGAAATTGAAATTCCTTCTTTATAAAAATCAAACAATTTTTTTAATGTTGCCGCAGCCATTGTTGGAACAGCAAGAAAAAATGAAAATTCGGCAGCTGCTTGCCTAGTAAGTTTTTGGGACATGCCACCAATTATAGTACTAGCACTTCTGCTTACACCAGGAAATAAAGCTAAACATTGAAAGGCACCTATTTTAAGTGCAGTTAAAAACGTTACATCATCTCCATTATTAATTAATGGTTTTTTAAACCACTTATCCACAAACAATAAAATAATACCACCTATAAACAAAGCAACTGCAACTCCATAAATATTTTCAAGTTGTGCATCAATCCAATCTCCTAATAAAACACATGCAATTGCACTAGGAATAAATGCAACAAATAATTTAAAATAAAAATTTACAGATTTAAAAAAGTTTTTAAAATACAACACCACTACACTTAAAATTGCACCTAATTGAATACAAATGGTGAATAGTTTAACAAAACTATTCGACTCAATACCCAGTAGTGCCGTAGTAAGCATCATGTGACCTGTAGAAGATATTGGAAGAAACTCAGTTAATCCTTCTACAATAGCTATTATTAATGCATTTAAATACGTCATTTTTCGAAATTAAGCTTTTTATTTAAAATTGAATGGTAAATATCATTATATTTTTTAATCCCATTTATATGATTAAAATCTTTTTCGGCAATTAATCGATAATTACAATTATTTAATTCTAAAAATTTAAAGTACGCTTTAAGATACATTTCATTGTTTAAATTATTTATTAAA